>NZ_BAAAEP010000023.1:0-67686 GCF_039523075.1 Caenispirillum bisanense | reverse complement strand
ACGGTAACCGAGAATTTTCTCACCTCAAGTGGTCCAGGAAAGCGGGAGGAGGTCAACTCCGGTTGCCCCTAAACCTCCAGCTCCATGCCGTCGTAGGCCACCTGCCAGCCGGCGGCTTCCACCGTGCGGCGGGCCGGCGTGTCGGCGCTGAGGACAGGGTTGGTGTTGTTGATGTGGATGTAGACCTTGCGGCCGATGCGCAGCGGCGCGAAAGCGGCGAGGGAGCCGGCCTCGCCGCTCATGGCCATGTGCCCCATGCGGACGGCGGTCTTCACCCCCACCTGATGAGCCTGCATCTCGTCCTCGGTGAAGGTGGTGCCGTCGAACATCACTGCCCGATGGTGTCTTCGGTCATCATCGGCGCCCGCACGGAGGAGCAGTTGCGCCAGAACCTGGGAGCGGTCGGCTGGGAGCTGACGCCCGACCAGGTGGCGCGCCTGGATGCGGCGAGCGCCGTCACGCCGCCCTATCCCCACTTCCCCTACTACCGCCAGCCGGGCTTCGCGCGCCTGTCGCCGCCCGCCGTGTGAGCACCCCGTCGCCCCGGAGGCTCCCACCGACCGGGCGACGGGAGCTTGACGCGGCCCGGGCCGGTCGAGGACAACTGGATACCACCCCCGCCTTGGCCGGGGGAGGGGGCTGCGGCGGCAACGGGTACGCCACGGAACCGGGGCATGATCACCAGGCTGGCCATCTCGGGCTATCGGTCGTTGCGCGACGTCACCCTGCGCCTTGGCCGCATCACCGTCGTCACCGGGCAGAACGGGTCGGGCAAGTCGAGCCTCTACCGCTCGCTCCGGCTGCTGGCCGAAGTGGCGGATGGCGGGGTGATCCGCTCGCTGGCGGCCGAGGGCGGCATCGCCTCCGCCCTGTGGGCGGGGCCGGAGGCCTTCAGCCGCGCCATGCGCGCGCGGACGGAACCGGTGCAGGCGACGGTGCGCAAGAAGTCGGTCGCCATGCGGCTCGGGTTTTCCAGCGACGACTACGGCTACGCCATCGACCTCGGGCTGCCACTGCCGTCGCAGTCGTTCTTCTCCCGCGACCCGGCCATCAAGGCGGAAGCCCTGTGGGCGGGGCAGCGCCTCACGCCGCGGACCGCCCTGGCCGAGCGCCGCGGCCCCGCCTTCCGCCTGCGGTCCCGCGCCGACGGCGGGTGGTCCGAGACGTGGGGCGTCATCGCGCCGGTCGACAGTATGCTGGTCCAGGGCGCCGGCCCCGGCGAGGGCATCGAGCTTCTGATGATGCGCGAGCGCCTGCGTCGCTGGCGCTTCTATGACGACCTGCGGGTCGACCGCAACGCCCCGGCGCGCCGGCCCCAGGTCGGCACCTTCACGCCCGTCCTCGCCGCCGACGGCGCCGATCTGGCCGCCGCCCTGCGGACCATCGTCGAGATCGGCGACGACGGGGCCCTGAAGACCGCCGTCGCCGACGCCTTCGAGGGCGCGACCGTCGCCGTCGCGCCGGATTTCTCCATCGAAATGCGCCAGCAGGGGCTGCTCCGGCCGCTGGGTGCGGGAGAGCTTTCGGAAGGCACCCTGCGCTACCTGCTGCTGGTGGCCGCCCTGCTGTCGCCGCAGCCGCCGGAACTGATGGTGCTGAACGAGCCCGAAAGCCACCTCAACCCGGCGCTGCACGAGGCGCTGGCGCGCCTGCTGGCGGCGGCGGGCAAGCGCTGCCAGCTGATCGTCGTGACCCATGCCCCCGCGCTGGTCGACGCCCTCGGCTCGGACCCGGACACCGTCACCATCCGCCTGCACAAGGATCTTGGCGAAACCCATGCCGATGCGGAGGCGCGGGACCCCGATCCGTGGGCCTGGCCGAGCCGCTGAGCGGCGCCTAGCCTGCAGGGGTGTGGAAGTGGACCACCATCCGCAGGTGGCGGTGTTCATCGACCGTCAGGACCTCGTGCTGCAGCCGCAGCGTGCCGTCGTCGCCCGCGAGGGCGGTGAGACCTCGCGCCGGGCCGCGCCTCGGCGGGCCCTTCCACCAGCGCCGGAAGTCCGGCGACAGGGTCTCCAGGTCGTCGATCAACCGCAGCATCGCCGGGTCGTCGGGGACCAGGGCGAGGTCGCGCCGCAGGGCCTCGATGAGCTGCGGCGCATCTTCCGCCCAGGCGGGAAGCCGGCGTCGCAGGTCGGGATCGGCGAACACCATCCGAAGCATGTTGCGGTCCGGCGGTGTCTTGCGGGAGAAGCCGAACAGCCCGTCCCCGGCGGCGTTCCAGGCGATGACGTCCCACCGCAGGTTCTGGACGTAGGCGGGCCGGTCCCGCCAGTCGTCCATGAGCAGCTGGATGCGCGGCGACACCACGGGCCAATGATAGGGCTCGGCCGGCGGCGGGCGGCGGTGGGCCAGAACGAACAGGTGGGCGCATTCGGCATCGTCGAGACGGAGCACCTTGGCCAGTCGCAGGAGGAAATCCTCCGACACGCCGATCTCCCGCCCCTGTTCGAGCCACGTGTACCAACTGAGGCCGACACCGGCGAGCGCCGCCACTTCCTCTCGGCGCAGGCCGGGGGTGCGGCGGCGGCGGCCGGCCGCCAGTCCGACCTCGGCGGGCGAGACCCGCTGGCGATGGTGCCGCAGGAAGTCCGACAGCTCCTTTCGTGTCCGCTCCAGAGATCGCGTCGCCATGGCCTGTTGCCCGAAGTAACAGCATAAACAGCCAAATTGTAACAGGGTAAAGACCTTCGGAAAATGCCGTTCCGACGTCAGGAGGCCGCAACGCGCCTCCCCATTCCGCGGAGGTGGCATGTCATCCGATTGCGAACGACTCTCCCTCGATCCCCGCACCGTTCCAGCGCCCGGACCACGCTCCCAGCGCCAGGAGGCTGCGGCACCCCCGCGCTGGGCCGGGCTGGCGGTTCTGGCGCTGCCGACTGCCCTGCTCGGGCTGGACGTGACGCTGCTGTATCTGGCTATGCCGGCCCTGGCGGCGGACCTGCGCCCCAGCAGCAGCCAGGCGCTGTGGATCATGGACGCCTATGGCTTCATGATCGCGGGCTTCCTCATCACCATGGGCACGGTGGGGGACCGCATCGGACGCCGGCGGTTGCTGCTTGTCGGGGCCGCGGCCTTCGGCGCCGCCTCGGTGCTGGCGGCCTTCGCGCCGACGGCCGGCACCCTGATCGCCGCCCGCGCCATGCTGGGCATCGCCGGCGCCACGCTGATGCCGTCCACCCTGGCCCTCATCAGCACCCTGTTTCCGGTGCCGCGGGAGCGGGCGCTGGCCATCGGGATCTGGGCGACCATGTTCGCCCTCGGCATGGCAGCGGGGCCGCTGGTCGGCGGGGTGTTGCTGGAGCACTTCTGGTGGGGGGCGGCCTTCCTCGTCGCCATCCCCGTCGTCGCCGTCGTCCTCGTTGCCGGCCCGCTGGTGCTGCCGGAATACCGGGCGCCCGAGGGCGGCCGGCTCGATCTGCTCAGCGTCGCCCTGTCCTTGGCGGCGATCCTGCCGGTGGTCTATTTCATCAAGGACAGCGCGGAGAGCGGCCTGTCCGTCGGGTCGGTGGCGGCGTTGGCGGCCGGGCTGGTCTTCACGCGCCTTTTCGTGACGCGGCAGCGGAAGCTTCCGAGCCCGCTGCTCGATGTGCGCCTGTTCGGCAACAGGACGTTCAGCACCGCCCTGAGCGTGCTGCTGGTCGGCCTGATCGGCGTCGGCGGGGCCATGCTGCTGGTCACCCAGTATCTGCAACTGGTCATGGAGCTGTCGGCGCTGTCCGCCGGCCTGTGGATGGGGCCGCCGGCGGTGATGATGGTGGTCGGCGGGATCGGCGCGCCGCTCCTCGCCCGGACCATCCGGCCGAGCCTGGTCATGGCCGGATCGCTGGCCCTGTCCGCTGTCGGTTACCTCTGCCTCGCCCTGCTGCCGTGGCTGCCGGGGCTGGTGCCGGTGACGGCGGGGTATGGTCTGGTCTACCTCGGCCTCGGCACCATCGCGGCCCTTGGTACCGATCTGGTGGTGGGGTCCGCCCCGCCGGAGAAGGCCGGCTCCGCCTCGGCCATGTCGGAAACGGTGCAGGAACTGGGGATTGCCGTGGGCGTCGCCGCTCTCGGCAGCCTCACCACCGCCGTCTACCGCGGGATCGTCGCGGAGCGCGTGCCGGCAGACCTTCCCGAGGCCGCAGCCCGCGCCGTCGGCGAGGGCCTGTGGGCGGCGGCATCCGCAGCGGACCGCCTGCCGGACACCGTGCTCGTCATGGCCAAGGAGGCGTTCACGGCGGGACTGAGCGCCGCCGCCCTGCTCGCGGCAGTGGGGATCGCCGGTCTGGCCGGAGTATGCGCTGTCGTCCTGCGCCAGGTGGGTGTCGCCGGTGACGGCGATGCCGCCTCGGAGAGGGATGTCGCCTGAAGCGTCTCCCTGCCGCCGGTCAGCCGAGGGCCCGCTCGGCGCGCAGCCGGTGCGCTGCGAAGTCCACGAAGGCCCGCACGCGGGCGGAGGCGTCCCGTCCTTCCCGATGGACGAGGTGGATCGGCACCGGCGGGGGCTCGTAATCCGCCAGGACCACCGCCAGCCGCCCGGCCGCGATGTCGGCGGCGACCATGTAGGACAGCACGCGGGTCAGCCCGTGCCCCTGCATGGCGGCGGCGATTGCCGTATCCGCCGTGTTCACCTCCAGCCGCGGCGAAGTCCGCACCGTGATCTCGCCGTCGCCGGCCCGGAAGGTCCATGCCGGCGACGGCGTGACGCCCTGCACCGCGATGATCCGGTGATGCGCCAGGTCGTCCGGCTGCTGCGGCACGCCATGCTCCGCCAGATAGGCGGGCGAGGCGCAGACAAGGCGCCGCACCGAGCCCACCTTCACCGCCGTCAGGCCGGAATCGGGCAGGTGGGCGATGCGCACGGCGACGTCCAGGCCTTCGTCCATGAGGTTCACGACGCGGTCGACGAACAGGGTCCGCACGCTCACTCGCGGGTGACGGCCGAGGAAATCGAGCAGGATCGGCGCGATGTGCAGGCGCCCGAACAGCACCGGAGCCGTGACCGACAGGCGCCCCTGGGGCTCGCGGTGGGAACCGGCTGCGACGTCCTCCGCCTCCTCGATCTCCGCCAGGATGCGCCGGCAGTCCTCCAGGTAGCGGCGTCCCGCCTCGGTCAGTCGCACGCTGCGCGTGGTGCGGTGAAGCAGCCGCGTGCCGATGCGCTCCTCCAGCCCGGCGACGGCCCGCGTCACCACGGGCGGCGACAGCGCCAGGCGGCGCGCCGCGCGCACGAAGCCTTCTTCCTCCGCGACGGCCACGAACACCGTCATCGCCTGCAGCCTGTCCATGGCCGATCATTCCCGAAACCGGAATTATCTCTTGCCGAGAATGAGAATTCATATCTTCGAAGGCAAGGGCGATTGTCTGGTCATCGGGGCGGCCATTGCCGGCCCAGCGACCAACAAGGAGGACAGTCTCCCATGACCCGCATTCCCGCCATCGATCCCGCCGCCGCGCCGGCCGAGGCCAAGGCGCTTCTCGACGCCGTTCAGGCCCGGCTCGGCATGACGCCGAACTTCCTGCGCGTGCTCGCCCATTCTCCCGCCGCCCTCGGTGCTTTCCTCGGGTTGCATGGCATCGCCGGGCAGGGCAGCCTGGATGCGCAGACGCGCGAGCGGATCGCCCTCGCCCTCGCCGAGCAGAACGGCTGCCAGTACTGCGTCTCGGCGCATACCGCGCTCGGCCGCGGCACCGGGCTGAGCGGCGAGGAGATGGAGGCCAATCGTCGCGGCACCTCCCAGGACGACCGGGCGGCGGCGGCCGTCGCCTTCGCCCGCGCCCTGGTCACACACACGGGCGAGGTGACTTCGGCGGAGATTGAGTCGGTGCGCCGGGCCGGCTACGGCGATGCCGAGATCGTCGAGATCATCGTGCACGTCGGCATGAACCTGCTGACCAACATCCTCGGCAAGGCCAGCCGCATCGAGATCGACTTCCCCAAGGTCCCGCTGCTGCGCCCCGCCTGATCCTGCCCCTGCCGCCCCCGTCCGGCCGCGCCGGCCCGGGCGGAGGCGCCGGCCCCCTCCAGGGAGAGTACCCGCCATGGCACGAGCCTTCGCAGACATCACCTTCACCCCGAGCGTCAAGGCCGCCCAGGCCCGCTACGGCAGCCGCGCCGCCAACGAGGGGTTCGAGCGGGCAGCCAACCGCGCCGCCGTCCTCACCGCCCGCGAGGCGGACTTCATCGCCGCCCGCGACGGCTTCTATCAGGCGACCGTGAGCGAGACCGGCTGGCCCTACGTCCAGTTCCGCGGCGGCCCGCCGGGCTTCCTGAAGGTGCTGGACGACCGGACCATCGGCTATGCCGACTTCCGCGGCAACGTCCAGTACATCAGCACCGGCAATATCGAAGCCGACGGCCGCGTCTCCCTGATCCTCATGGACTATGCCAACCGCCGCCGCCTGAAGATCTGGGCGCGGGCGCGCATCGTGCACGAAGACGAGGATCCCGGCCTGCTCGCCCGGCTGGAGATCCCCACCTACCGCGCCCGCGTGGAGCGGGCGGTGGTGATGACGGTCGAAGCGCTGGACTGGAACTGCCCGCAGCACATCACGCCCCGCTTCACCGAGGCCGAATTCGCGGCCCGGATGGCGGCGGGGGAGGGGGACGCGGGCGGTTGAACCCGCACCGGCCTTACCGCCTGCCCACCACCGTATAGAGCGGAATCAACTCTCCCGCCGGGCCGCGCTTCTGGTGGTGGATGCTCACCTCGGTATAGGGGAAGCCCAGGCAGTGCAGGGCCTGCGTGAAGAACGTGGGGGTGAACGCCCACCATGTGTCGATGGTCGGCGCCTCCGGCCAGGGGATGAGGCGCATGACCGGCGCTTCGCCCAGGTTGCTGTCGAACAGCTCGGTCACGATCATCGTGTCCCGCACCCGCGCGGCCACGCTCTCCAGGATGGAGAACGGGTTGCGCGTGTGCAGCAGGATCGACCCGAGCAGGCCGATGTCGAAGTCGCCCACCGCCGGCGGGATCGCCTCGGGGACCGTCTCGATCAGGCGGACCTGCGAGCCGTACAGATGGTGCAGGTACCAGAAGGAGTTGCGGACGCCGGTGATCGTGTCGAAGAACTCGCGGCGCCAGGTGTCGACATCGAAGCCGTGGAGCGGGAAGGTGTCCCACAGCCGTTCCATCGTCGGCTCCACCGCCGTCACCGATGCCCCGGCGCGTTCCATGTGGAAGGACAGGAAACCGCTGGCCGGCCCGATTTCCAGGACGCTCCTGCCATCGAAGGGGACGTTGCCGAGGTAGGCATCCACCGTGTCGCGCAGATCCCACTCGCCGGGAATGTCGCCGTCGGGCGTGGTGATGGAGTGGTAGAAGATGCAGTCCTCGAACCGCGGGCTGGCCCTTCGGACTTCGGTGAACGCCGCTCCGCTGCCGGTGGTGGAAACGTGCAGGCGATCGCCCTCCTTGCGCCAGGCGGCGCCGGTCCAGTCGATGTGCTCCAGGGGGGTGTCGATGCCGCGCGCGGTGCGGAAATCCTCCACCGCCTGACGGCAGGGGGGCAGGGCGCCGTAATCGTCGACGATGATGAAGCCGCCGGGGCTCACCTTGTCGTAGAGGGCCTGCAGGGCGTCCATGGTCGACTCATAGAGGTCGCCGTCCAGGCGCAGCAGGGCGAGCCGGGTGACCGGGGCGGCGGGCAGGCTGTCCCTGAACCAGCCGGGCAGGAAGCGGACGTGATCGTCCAGCAGGTCATACCGTTCGAACAGGGCGCGCACCCTGGCTTCATCAATGGCCAGGATCGGGCAGTGCCGCTTGCTGAGGTCGTAGCCCACATCCTCCTTCACCGAGGGCCTGGGCAGCCCCTTGAAAGAGTCGGCCACCCACACGGTCCGGTCCCGCACGCCGTGGGCGGCCAGATGGGCGCGCATGAAGATGGTCGCGCCGCCCCGCCAGACGCCCGTTTCCATCACGTCGCCGGGGATGCCCTCGGCCAGGATGGTGTCGAGGCACTGGTGCAGATGATCCAGCCGCTTGCGCCCGATCATGGTGTGAACGTGTTCGGACAGGTTGCGCGGATCGTAGACCTGGCCGTCGGCCTCCGGCCACAGCACCATGTTACCGTCGTCACGCGCCTTTTCCAGGTGTGCCAGGATGTCCGGGCGATGGCGCCCGAGGTCGCGGATGA
Organism: Caenispirillum bisanense; assembly: GCF_039523075.1. NCBI lineage: Bacteria > Pseudomonadati > Pseudomonadota > Alphaproteobacteria > Rhodospirillales > Novispirillaceae > Caenispirillum > Caenispirillum bisanense. The sequence goes on along the minus strand of NZ_BAAAEP010000023.1, from coordinate 59,568 downwards.
TCTCCGGGTCGGGCTCGCTCCCCTGGCGCCGGCACAGCAGCAGGTAGTGCAGGATGCCTTCCAGTTCGAGGTAGAGGTCGTTGAGGAGCGACCGCTTGACCATGCGAAGGTATCGGTCCGCCACGCTGGCAGTGGAAGGCAGGTCGGGGAACAGCGACATAATGGTTGTTTCCAGGTTGGCGCGATGGTGTGGTAGCACGAGCGACTTGGAACTGCCACCAAGGGGATGCCTGGGAATGGCTGCGGCGATGATTGATCCTGCGACCCGCGAGACCGTCGATGCCGTGTGGGGCGACCCGGCGGCGTGGGAAGCGGCGGGGTGGCAGTGGACCCGCCTGCCCGCCATCAGCCGCATGATCAACCGTCAGGTCTCCGGCGACGAGGACGTCCTGCCGGAGGCATGGTTCTTCCGTCGGGTGGCGCAGGTCCGGCCGCTGCCGCTGGACCGGGTGCTCGTGCTGGCCTGCGGCGGCGGGGCGCTGGAACGCTCGCTCGTCTCGAACGGATGGGTCCGGTCGGTGGTGGCGGTCGACATGTCCGCGCGAGTGCTTGCGGTGGCGGAGGCTGCGGCCCGCGATGCCGGCCTGACCGGCCGCATCGACTACCGGCTGGGCGACATGAACGACCTGGACGTGGACGGGCCGTTCGATGCCGTCTTCGGGGTGTCGGCCGTGCATCACTGCGCCAATCTGAAAGGGTTGTTCGCCACCATCAACAAGGTCCTGGTTCCGGGCGGCTGGTTCTTCCTCAACGACTATGTCGGACCGACCCGCTTCCAGTGGTCGGATGCTGACGTGTTGCAGATCAACCGCCTGCTGCAGCTTCTGCCCGACCGCATGGCCGCCAACGCCGCCGGCTTCACGCGCCGGGGCTTCCAACGGGTGAGCGCCGAGGAAGTGGCGGCCTTCGACGTCACCGAAGCGGTCCGTTCCGCCGACATCCTGCGGGTGATGGCCGATCACCTGAAGGTCGAGGTCTGTCGCGGCTATGGCGGCAGCCTGCTTCATCTCGTGCTCGCCAACCTGGGCCAGAACTTCGATCCGGCGGCGAGCGGCGACCCGACGGGGCCCGAGTACCTTGATCTGCTCATCAGGGCGTCCGACCATCTGCGCGCCACCGGGCGAAGCCCCGACTACTTCGCCGCCGCCATCGCCCGCCAGGCCAGCACCTGATCGAGGGCGGCGGGACCGTTGCTGCTGAGGGCGAGCAGGCGCTCGCTGCCCGGACCGTAGGGCAGGGCGGCGTAAGCCGCCAGCACGCTGCCGAGGCGTTCCCGCAGCACGGTGGAGGAGGGATCGAGCGCCGTCACCAGGGTCAGCCCGGTGGGCGGCGCCGGGATGGTGAGCAGGCGGAGGTCGGGGCGGATCGCCCGCAGGCAGGGGATCAGCTTCCAGCCGTCGCCGGTATAGAAGCCGGTGTGCCGGGTGTCGGTGGCGGTGCCGGGGTTCAGCGGCCAGGTGTCGTGCAGGGCGATGACGCCGGTGGGCGCCATGTGTGCTTCGACGGCGATGAAATCCCGCAGCACCGCCTCGAAGCGGTGATCGCCGTCGATGAAGGCGAAGTCGATGGGGCCGGGCAGGCTTGCGGCGGCGCGGGCGTCGGCGAAGAACGCCTGGCTGGTCATGGCGACCACCCGCGTGCTGGCGGGCAGCGGACGGTCGGCGGGGATGCGCGGCGCCGGGTCGATGCCGACCGCCGTGGTGCCGCTGCCGGCCAGCCGCAGGGTGTCGCCGGCCTCGACGCCGATTTCCAGGTAGAGGGCGGGGCGCAGGGTATCGTGCAGGGTCTTCAGCCAGGCAAGGTAGTCCGGCCCCGGCCGTCGCGCCAGGGCGAGGCCGAGGTGAGCCTCGGGGATGTTCGGCTCGATCCGCAGGGCCTCCTCGTACCGCCGGCAGGCGAGGTCCATGCGCCCCTGCCGGAACGCCTGCCGGCCCTCCAGGAGCAGGCGGCGCAGCGGCAGGGGCCAGGGCTGTGTCAGCACCAGGTCGAGGTTGGTCACGGCACCGTCCGGCCGGCGAGCACCGCCTCGCGCAGGGTGCGGCCGAAGTGCTCCGGCGAATACTGCTGCCTCGCCCGCCCCAGGGCGGCATCGCGGATGCGGGTCCACAGGCCGGCGTCCTCGTGCAGGGCGGCCATGGCGCGGGCGAAGCCGGCAGCATCGCGGGCGGCCAGAATATCCACGCCCGACCGCCACCCCAACTGCCGCACCAGCAGGTCGGTCGCCACCACCGGGATGCCCGCGCAGGCCGCCTCGATCACCTTGAGCGGCACGCCGGCGGCAAAGCGGGTGGGGGCGATGAAGACGCGGGCGCGGTCATACCACGGGCCGAGGGCATCGGCCCGTCCGGCCAGCCGCACCTGATCGGAGGCCAGCGCCGCGATGCGCCCGGACCGGCACTCGCCGACGATGGTGACGGGGATGGCCCGCCCCAGGCGATCATTCAGCCGGGGCAGGATCTCCTCCGCCAGCCATACCAGACTGTCCTCGTTGGGAGTGCCGGGGGTGAGCGCGCCGACGAACAGGAAACCGTCGCGGTCGGTCACGGGCGGCGGGGCGGGGTGGCAGTCGAGGGCGTGGCTCAGGACGTGAACGCTTCGCGCGCCGCCGGCCGTGAACAGGCGGGCCTCGCGGTCGGACACCGCCAGCACGCATTCGGCTTCGGCGGCCAGGTCCAGTTCCTCCCGCAGGCGCCGCTTCGCTTCGGCGCGGGGAAGCGGGGCGCCCTTGATCGCCGCCTCGCCGATCTCGCGCAGGGCGAACAGCGCCTCGGCATCGTAGACCACCCGCATGTCGGCAAACAGGCCGGGACGACGGCGGCGGATTTCGGACACCAGCGCCATGTTGGGCGGGCGGCTGACCACCAGGATGTCATAGAGGCCGCGCCGCTGTTCCAGGAAGCCTTCCAGCGTCGTCGCGTGGTGGCCCAGCATGACCTCCACCTCCGCCGGCAGGGTGGCGTAGACCGCATCCCAGCTGGTTTCGGGCGTCCACAGCGGGAAGAAGGTGACATGGCACCCGGCCAGGGACTGCATCATGACGCGGGTGCGCGGGTTGCCGGCGCCGCCGGCCTGATGGGGCACGCCGTTGTCGATCACCAGCACCTTCGGCGCCGGCACCGCCGCCCAGCGATCATGCAGCGGACGCGCGGTGGCGGGGGAGGACCGGCCGCGCAGGTCGTCCTGGTGACGGGCGAGGAAGGGGAGGCGGTTGCGCCGCATCATGACGGCGGCCGCATCGGTGGTGAGGGCGCTGCCGCCTTCCACATGGGTCAGCAGCACGGCAGGATCGTAAACGACGCGGAAGCCGGCCCGCCGCACCCGCAGGCAGAGGTCGACATCCTCGTAATAGGCCGGCGCCAGGGCGGTGTCGAACCCGCCCAGCGCCTGCCACAGCGCCCGGGGGATGAGCAGGAAGGCGCCGGAGACGAAGTCGGCGTCGCGCACGAAGCGGAACTCCGGCTGGTCGGGATTGCGGCCGCGGCCGTAGCCGGCCGCCGAGCCATCGTTGAAGACGATGCAGCCGGCTTCCTGCAGCGTGCCGTCGACCAGCGCGATGCGCCCGCCGACGACGCCCACGGTCGGGTCGCCGTCCAGGCGCCGGACGGCGGCGGCCAGGGCGTCGCGGTGCAGGTAGGCATCGTTGTTCAGGAACAGGACATGGCGCCCGCGCGCCACCTCGGCGCCCTGGTTGGCCGCCAGCAGGAAGCCGACGTTCTCGTCGTTGCGCAGAATGGTGGCGCCGTCCACCCGCGCCAGAAGTGCCGCCGTGTCGTCCTGCGAGGCATTGTCGACGATGATGGTTTCGAACGCCACGCCCTGCTGGTCAGCCAGTGCGACAAGGGTCTGCAGGGTGAGCCCGGCCTGATTGTGCAGCACCAGGACCACCGACACGTCGGGCGCCGCCGCCGCAGGCAGCGGCAGCCGCCGCCCCCGCTCCAGCCATGCCGCAAGGCCGCGGCGGGCGAGGGACCGGCATTGGGATTTGAGGGTGTCGGCCTCCCGGATCTCCTGCCCGGCGTCCCGCAGGCGCAGCCACGCCTGTTCCAGCTGGGCGGTGACGCGGCGCGCGTCGAGCAGCGGCGAGGCGCGCAGGCGGTCGCGCAGCGTGTGGCGATGCCGCGCCAGGGCGGGGAGGTCGGCGGCCAGATCCCGGGCGATCTCGACGTAGCTCGCCGGGCTGTCGGCGACCCACTCGGCGCAGCCCGCCGCCGTCAGGATCGAGGCTCCCTGCCGCTCGGCGGCGAGGCCATCGCCGGCCAGGGTGACGACCGGCACCCCCATCCACAGGGCATCGGGCAGGCACAGGCCGCCATTGGCGGGGAAACTGTCGAGGGCGATGTCGATGTCGCGGTAGAACCGCAGGTGATCGCCGTAGGGGCGCTGGAAATGATAGTCGACGCGCCGGGCGTCGATGCCGCGGTCGGCCAGCAGGTGGGCGAAGCGGTGGCGGAACTCCTGGTCGCGGCCATGTCGGCCGAGCAGCTTCAGGCGCGAGCCCGGCACGGCATCGAGCAGGTCGGCCCAGGCTTCCAGGCAGCGCCGGCTGAGGCGGAAGCCCCGCACGGTGCAGCCGAAGGTGATGTGGCCGCGCCCGGCGGCGGGCAGGGGGGTGACCGGCGGGGCGGTGAGGGGCGGTGTCCAGCTCCACTGCCCGCCGTCCAGGCGCAGCAGGGGCTCCAGGCAGGGCTGGTCGGCGGCCTCGGGCAGGGTGGCGGCATCGGTGATCAGCAGGTCGAACAGGCCCGCCCCCGGCCCCCATCCCCCCAGCCAGCCGCACTGCAGCGGCGCGAGGCGGCGGCGCAGGGCTCTCAGGACCGTCGCCTGACCGTGGAACGGGTGCAGCCCCACGGTGTCGACCACCACATCAATGCCGTTGGCGGCGCAGGAGGCGGCGAGATCGGTGCCGGTCAGCGGATGGACCAGGACGCGGTTGCGCAGGTCGCCGGGCAATGCCTGCACATCGTCCGTATAGAGGTGCAGCGCCACCACGTCAGGGTCGTGCGCCGCCAGGATGCCGCTCAGCAGGGCATGATGATAATGCGACGCCAGATAGGCCACCTGCAGCCTCTGCCCCGGCGTGCCGGCGGCAAACCGGCCGGGCTTGCCGCGCCCGCAGGCCAGCCCGTGATCAAGGCCCCACTGCCGCAGCCGTCGTGCCGTTTCCCCCGGATCGGCCGCCGCGCCCGCCATGGTGCGGAGGTAGAGGCCGGCGATTTCGATGTCCAGGTCGCGCGGGAAGGCCGCCTGCGCCGCCTCGGCCAGCCGCAGAACCTCCTCCGCATTGCCGAAGCCGGCCAGCCATTCGAGCATTTCGAGCCAGACCGCCCGCCGCGTCTCGGCCGGAACCAGCCGCAGCAGGTCGGCGGCCGGCGCGTGCCCGGCGGCAAGGAGCCGCGCGGCGACCAGCGCGGCTTCGTGATGGCTGCGGTCGCGGTAGAGCAGGGCGGCGACGTGACCGGCGGCGACCTCCCAGGACGCGGCCGGATCGGTCTCCGTCAGGCCGCGGGTGAACAGCAGCCGGGCCAGCAGGGCCTCGCCGGTGAGCGGATCATCGCTGAGCGTCCGCGCGGTGCCGACGGCGGCAACGGCCTCGTCCAGGCGGCCTGACAGCCCCAGGATCTCCGCCCGTTCGAGCCAGCGGTCCGGCTGGTCGGGCGACAGTTCGCAGCCCTTCAGGGTGGCCATCAGCGCCTCGGGCAGGCGGTCGTCGGCGGCCAGCACCCAGGCCAGTTGCCCCGGCACGTCACTGCGCGAGGGGGCGAGCGCGTGGGCGCGGTGGAGGGCTTCCTCCGCCTCGGCCAGCCGCGCCTGCCGGTGCCGCAGGTGCCCCAGGCAGCGCCACGCCTCGGCCTCCTCGGGCGCGAGCATGACGGCCTGTTCGGCATGCCGCTCGGCGTGCTCCAGCCGTCCGGCCGCCTGATGCGCGAAGCTCGACATGATGTGGCCGGCCGGCTGTTCCGGCGCCAACTGCAGCAGGGCGTGGCAGAGGGAGGCGGCTTCTTGCAGGTCGCCGGCTTCCATGGCCAGCGCGGCCGAATGGCGCAGGGCGTCGGTATGCGAAGGGGCGAGGCGGCGGGCGCGGCGGGCCATCAGGCGCGCGCTCGGCAGGCGCCCCATCTGATGCAGCGCCACCGACAGAAAGACCCACAGGTCGGGGACGTCCGGGGTCTTGCGCAGCAGGGCGTGCAGGTGGCGCCGGGCCTCGCGGCCTTTGCGCCGGCCGATCAGGGCCCAGGCCAGCTGGCGCCGGGCGACCGGATGATCCGGCGCCTGATCGAGCACGCACTCCATCAGCCAGGCGGCGGCATCGGCCTCGCCCTGGTGAAGCAGCACCTGCGACCGCGCCACCACCGCCGGGATCAGCGACGGGTCGCACTCCTGCGCCTGGGTGAAGCAGTGCAGCGCCTCCGCCATGTCGGCGCGGTCGCGCGCCAGTTCACCCAGCAGGAGGTGCCCCTCGGCCCAGTCCGGCCAGCGCTCGACGATCTGTTGCGCCATCAGGCGGGCCTGATCGGTCGCCCCGCCGGCGCGCAGCAGGGTGGCGAGCGCCAGATGCAGGCCGCGATCCTCCGGCGCGAGGTCCAGACCGGCCTCGATCAGCGCCCGCGCTTCGTCGGGACGGCCGCCACGGCTGAGGGCGGTCGCCAGACGGCGGCGGGTGGCGTGGTCGTCGGGGAGGCCGGCGAAGGCGTGTTCCAGCAGGCGGATGGCGGCCTCATGCTCGCCTTTCTCCGACAGCAGGTGGCCCAACTGGGCGAGACGGTGCGGGCTTGGCGCCCGCCGTGCGGTGGCGTGGGCAAGGCTCAGCGCCTCGTCCAGCCGCCCGGAGTCGGCCAGCACCCAGGCCAGGGAGACGGCGGCTTCGTCCAGATCGGGCGCCAGGGCCAGCGCCCGCCGCAGCAACTGCTCCGCCTCGCCGAACCGGCCGCGGCGGCTCTGCACATGGGCGAGGTACCAGTGGGTCGTGGCGTGGTCGGGATGCCGCGCCAGGGTGTCCTGCAAGGTGGCGAGGGCCTGCTCCGCCCGCCCGGCTTCCCACTGCATCCAGCCGAGAGTCGCGCCGGACTCGGCCGAGGTATCGCGAGCGCCCCGGGCCTGTTCCGCCAGATCGACCGCCTCGTCGACATCGCCGGCAGCGTAAGCCCGCCACGCCAGGGCCAGCGCCGCTTCTTCGCAGCGATCATCGAAGGCCAGGGCGGCGCGATAGAACCGAGCCGCGGTCTCCGGGCGGTCGGCGGCAACCTCACGCGCAATCTGGCAAAGGCGGTCGCAGACCGCGGGGCACGGGTAGAGAGCCCTGCGAAGTTCGTACTCCGGCAACGGCAAGTCGCCATCCTGATCCGCGGCGTCGGAAAAGATGCCGTGGGCGAGGAGAGACAGGAAGGACGGCGTCTGCCCGGTGCTTTCCTCGACGAGATACCCGACCTCTGCCCACGATCCGCTCTTCAGGGCCGAAATAAGGTTATCAGGATATATCGCTGTCATTGCGGCTCTTATCGCTGGAAATGGGCCGGGGTTGTGCCGTCAGTAAATAAGGGTGTGGCGATATAGTCGTTTTTCGCAAAATAGTGCCTTTGAGCCATGCGTATCTGCGGGCATCCCTTTGCCGATATCGGCGCACATCTTGCTGACACACGAATGATATTGACGGACCCATAGGGAGGGGTCGATAACAAATTCCAAAGTGCGTAAACTTTTACCTTATGGCTGTCCCACCTCTCCAACGGTAGGACCGGCCATGGGTACCTCCGGGGGACAGAGATGTTGCGCTTGCGCCTGATGGCCACGGTTTTCGTGGGGGGAGTGTCTCTGTTCGCGGGGCACGCATCTGCTCAGCAGACGCCGACGCCCAACCTCGCCGCCCAGACCAACGATGCCTTCCGCGAGGTGCTGCGCGATCCCGGCAACCTCCAGGCCGGCCAGGCCTACGCCCGCCTGCTGGTGGAGGGCGGCAACTTCGAGGGCGGCATCGCGGCCCTGGAGCGTCTGCTGCTTGATCCCGCCGCTGATCCGAGCATCCGGGTCGAACTGGGGATCCTGTACTATCGCGTCGGCTCCTACGGCATGGCCGAAAGCTACCTGCGGGCGGCGCTGGCCGATCCGCGGCTGACCGGCCAGATCCGTACCGATGCGGAAAAGCTGCTGCGCGATGTGGCGGCACGCACCGCGCCCGGCGGCCAGTTCGCCGGTGCGGTCACGCTCGGCCTGCGGGGGCAGACAAACCCCACTGCCGCAACCCGCTCCGGCCGGCTGATGTCCAACGGCGTCAGCGTCCCGGTGCCCACCGTGCAGGAGAAGGAGGGCGACTTCGACGCCTTCCTCACCGCCAACCTCAATCACGAGTGGGATCTGGAGACCCAGAACAGCGCCACCCTGGTCTCCACCGGCAGCCTGTTCGCCAACCACTACCAGCACGCCGCGGACTACGACGCCGAGACGCCGAAGAACGGGCCGCAGGACCTGATGGCGGTCAGCGCCACCACCGGCATCCGCTTCCAGCCCGCCCCCATGGATGCGCCCGACCTGACGCTGCGCCCCTACGTCGGCGGGTCGGAGATCCTGCTGAACGGTCAGCAGTACGTGGCCGCAGCGGGCGGCGGTGTGGACGTGGATTATCGCTTCAACGGCGGCGCCACCCTTGTCGGCGCCACCTACGACATCCGCCGCACCTTCTTCGAAGACCGCAACGACATCGCCGAGTCCGGCTCGCAGAGCGGGTTCGAGCAGTATCTGCAGCTGCGCGCCACTCACGAAGTGGCGCCGCTGCAGGTGGTCTCCGCCGACCTGACGCTGCGCGACCACAACGCCGGCCGCGGCTACTTCGCCTATCAGAGCGTCGAAGGGCGGCTGGCCTACGCGGCGCGCTACACCAACCCCTTCGGCTGGGACAACCGCCTGTGGGGCAACAGCGTGTATGCCGGCCCGACCCTGCGCTACTACGACGGCCCCGATCCGTCGGTGGACCCCGGGGTCACGCGCGAAGATGTCGAATGGCGCATCGGTGCCACCCAGGCCATACCGCTCACGGACACCCTGTCTCTGATGCTGGCGGTGGAATACACCAATTCGGATTCGAATTTGCAGAACTACACCTATGAGAACTTCATGGGCCTTACCAGCATTGTCTGGAACTTTTGATCGTACTTGAATTTTTCACAGTCGGACCGGCTGACAGGGTGGAGTGAAGAGAATGGCACCGGCAGATTCCACTGACTGGATATTTGCGGCACTGGCATTGACGACAGCCGTCACCTCGACGGCGTCGGCGATGGAGGGGTCGCAGGCCGGTGTCGTGACAGGGGCCCTGGCCTCCACCCGCGCCGTCACCGGCGCCCCCACCGACACCACGGCGGTGGTGCTGGGTGATGCGGTGCGGGCCGGCGAGGAACTGCGCACCGGCCCCGACGGCGTCATCCACATCCTGTTCATGGACCAGTCGTCCATCACCCTCGGGCCGAACTCCGTCCTCGTGCTCGACACCTTCACCCATGACGAGGCCAGCCGGTCGGGCAAGATCGCCATGACCCTGCACGGCGGCAGCGTCCGTGTCGTCGGCGGCGCCAACAGCAAGGTCAACGAAACCGTGGTCCGCACCCCGGACGCCACGATCGGCATTCTCGGCGGCATTTCCATCGTCGAGACCGGCGGGCAGCAGACGTCCGCCACCTTCCTGTTCGGGCAGTCCATGCGCGTTTCCAACGGCAGCGGGTCGGAGACGGTCACCCGACCCGGCTTCTCCGTCTCCAGCACCTCCAATCAGGTCACCTCGCCGCAGCGGACCCCGCCGCAGCAGCTGTCGTCGCTCACGGGGCGGTTCGAGGCCGGTGGACCTTCGGCCGCTGGCGGTTCGGGTTCGACCGCGACACAGGTGCCGCCGCCGCCGCCCCCGCCCCCCAATCAGCTGATCTCCGTCAGTGACCGGCCGGGCGGTCAAAGCAGCCCGCCGACCTCCCTGGCGCCCGACCGCCTGAGCAGCCCGACCTCTGCCCTGGTCGGCGGCGCCATGGCGCGCAGCCGCCCCGACACCGTCTCGGCCCTGGATACGCCGCCGCCCGTCAACACCGTTCGCACGCAGCCGCCTGTCGTCACGTCCTGAGGGCGGGTGGAGCCGGCAGGTATGGTCTGATGCACATCCTTCTGTGTTCCTCCTACCCGCATCTTCCGGACACGAGGGGAGGGCTGCAGACCAGCACCGACGAGCTGTGTCTCGCGCTTCAGGACAAGGGCGTCCAGGTCACCGTGCTGTGCGGCGCCCTTGCCGGCCCCGACGGCAACGACGGCACGTCGGTGCGGCGGGACGTTTCCTTAGGCTATCCGGTCATCCGGGCGGCGGACCCGCTGGAGGCCCTGCCACTGGTCGCGGCCGCCCTTGACCCTGCGGCCATCATCGTGCAGAGCGGCTATTCCCTGGCCGCCATGCTGGCCGTCGCGCTGGAGACGGGGTGCCCGACGGCGGTCTACCTGCACAATATGGAATTGCACCGCATCGGCGGCACGCTGCCGCCCGATCCTGCCATCCTCTACATCGCCAACTCGCGCTTCACCGCCGAGCGCTGGCGGGCCCTGTTCGGGATCGCGCCGATCATCCTGCCGCCGGTGGTGCGCCCGGCCCGCTATCAGGTCGATCGCACGGGCGATCGGGTGCTGTTCGTCAACCCGGTGCCGGAGAAGGGCATCGAGCGTGTCGCCAGCCTTGCGGCCGCCAATCCCGACGTGCCGTTCCTCATCGCCGAGAGCTGGCAGATCGGCGACGAGTGGCGGGCATGGCTGCGCCAGCGGTTCGGGGGCATCGCCAATGTCGAATGGCGCCCCGCCACCGAAGACGTGCGCGAGCTGTTCGCCGACTCCCGCCTGCTGCTGATGCCGAGCGTGTGGGAGGAAGCCTATGGCCGCACGGTGATCGAGGCCCAGTTGAGCGGCCTGCCGGTGCTGGCCAGCAGCCGCGGCGCCCTTGTCGATACGGTCGGTGCGGGCGGGCTGGTGCTGGACGTTCATGCCTCGGTGCAGGAGTGGAGCCACGCCTTGCGGTCCTTGTGGGACGATGGTCCGGCGTGGCGGACCGCCTCGCAGGCGGCCGTGGCCCATGCCCGCGGCGAGGTCCGCAACGGCCTGCGGGCGCTTGACGATGTCCTCACCCGCCTGGCGCAGCATAGTGCCCGGTGACGCGCCTCCGCCGGCCGCGCCGGACCCACAGGGAGAGGGAAGAGCCATGAGCGAGAAGGGGATCGGGCGGATTACGCCGGTGATCCTGTCGGCGGGCTCGGGCAGTCGCCTGTGGCCGCTGTCGCGGGCGGGGTATCCGAAGCAGTTCCTGCCGCTGGCCGGCGACCTGACGCTGATACAGGAAACGGCGCTGCGGCTCGCCGATGATCGCTTTGCCGCGCCGCTGGTGATCTGCAACGAGGAGCATCGCTTCGTCGTCGCCGAGCAGCTGCGGGCGCAGTCCTGCCAGCCGGCGGAGATCATCCTGGAGCCGGTCGGGCGCAACACCGCCCCGGCCGCCGCCGTCGCGGCGCTGCGCCTGCTGGACGGACGGGACGACGCGCTCATGCTGGTGGTGCCGTCGGATCACGTCATCACCGACACCGCCGCCTTTCTCGCCGCCGTCGATCAGGCTGCCGGCGCGGCGGCACAGGGCCTGCTGGTGACCTTCGGCATCACGCCGGAGCGGGCGGAAACCGGATACGGCTACATCCGCGCCGGCGGCCCGCTGCCGGGCCTCGACGGGGTGCGGGCGGTCGACCGCTTCGTCGAAAAGCCGGACCTGGAGACGGCGGAAGGCTACCTCGCCGCGGGCGGCTACCACTGGAACAGCGGCATCTTCCTGTTCTCCGCCAGGGCCTACCTGGAGGACCTGGAGCGGGCGAACGCCGCCATCGTCGCCGCCTGCCGCCAGGCCATCGCCGCCAGCCGGCGCGACCTGACCTTCTGCCGCCTGGACGAGGATGCCTTCGCCGCCTCGCCGTCGGTTTCCATCGACCATGCGGTCATGGAGACGACGCGCAAGGCGGCCGTGGTGCCGGTGGACATGGGGTGGAGCGACCTCGGCGCGTGGTCGGCGCTGTGGGCCATGGCGCCCAAGGATGACCGCGGCAACGTGACGCGGGGCGACGTGATCCTGCACGACACGTCGAACGCCTATGTCCGCTCCGACCATGGCCTTGCGGCGGTCGCCGGCCTTGAGGACGTGGTGGTCGTCACCACCGACGATGCCGTGCTCGTTGCCCACCGCGACAAGGTGCAGGACGTGAAGACGCTCGTCGATCACCTGAAGGCCGAGGGCCGCACCGAGCACGTCCGGCACAGGATGGTGCATCGCCCGTGGGGCAACTATCGCACCATCGACCGCGGTGAGCGGTTCCAGGTGAAGCGCATCGTGGTGCAGCCGGGGGCGCGGCTGTCGCTGCAGATGCACCACCACCGCGCCGAACACTGGATCGTGGTGAGCGGGACGGCGCTGGTGACGCGCGGGGCAGGCTCCTTCCTGCTGACCGAGAACCAGTCGACCTACATTCCGGCCGGCGAGGCGCACCGCCTGGAGAACCCGGGAAAGCTGCCGCTGCACCTGATCGAGGTGCAGTCGGGAAGCTATCTCGGCGAGGACGACATCATCCGCTTCGAGGACGGCTACGGACGCAGCGGGCCGGCCGACACCGCCACCAAGGCGACCTTCTGAGACGCTGTCACGACAAGGCTGGGGATCATTCCGTGGTGAAGACTGCAATTGTTACCGGCGTGCTGGGCCAGGACGGTGCCTACCTTGCCAAGCTGCTGCTTGAAAAGGGCTACAAGGTCCACGGCGCCTATCGGCGCAGCGCTTCGGTCAACACCTGGCGCCTGCGGCACCTGGGGATCGAGCGCGATGTGGAGATGGTCCCGCTGGAGCTGCTGGAGTATTCGAACATCCAGCGCACGATCGAAAAGGTCAGGCCGGACGAGTTCTACAATCTGGCCGCCCAGAGCTTTGTCGGCATCTCGTTCGAACAGCCGCTGTTCACCGGCGAGGTGAACGGCATGGCAGTGGCGCGAATTCTTGAAGCGATCCACATGGTCAGCCCGGCCACCCGCTTCTACCAGGCCTCGACGTCGGAAATGTTCGGCAAGGTGCGGGAGCCGGTTCAGTCGGAAACGACGCCCTTCCATCCGCGCAGCCCCTATGGTGTCGCCAAGCTGTACGGCCACTGGATCACGGTCAACTACCGCGAATCCTTCGGGCTTCATGCCTCGTCGGACATCCTGTTCAACCACGAGAGCCCCTTGCGCGGCCGCGAGTTCGTGACCCGCAAGATCACCTCGACGCTGGCCGAGATCGCCCACGGGTCCGATCAGGTTCTTGAACTCGGCAACCTGGAGGCGGAACGCGACTGGGGCTTCGCCGGCGACTACGTCCGGGGAATGTGGCTGATGCTGCAGCAGGACGAGCCGGACGACTACGTGCTCGCCACGGGACGGAAGGCAACCGTGCGCTCCTTCGTGGAGGCGGCTGCGCGGGCCGTCGGCTTCGAGATCGCCTGGGAGGGCGAGGGGCTGGGCACCGTCGGGCGCGATGTCCGGTCCGGCCGCCCGCTGGTCAGGGTCAATTCGCAATTCCTCCGCCCGGCCGAAGTCGACGCCCTCATCGGCGACGCTTCCAGGGCAGGAGAACGTCTTGGCTGGAAGCCTGAGGTGACGCTGGAGCAGCTGGTGGAGATGATGGTCAGGTCGGACATGGACGCGCTGCGTCGCGGCCAGCCGCTGATGTAACAGCACCGGGACCGTCGACAGCATGATCCTGCATGGCAACCACGCCAGCGACGCCGATCTGGTGGTCCTGTACGGCAACTGCCAGACGCCGTTCCTGGCCCGCCTGCTGGCGGCGGCGCGCGGCGACAAGGGCTATCTCTGTGTCCTGAACCACGCCCCGCCGGGCCAGGAACCGGAAATGCCGACGGCGGACCAGATGCGGCGCTGCACGCTGTACCTGGAGCAGTACGACAGCCAGCCCGACATCGCCGCGTGGTCGCCCGTCGGCGATATCGAGCAGTACGGGCTGCCGTTGCGGACGCGGCTTCGCGCCTCCTGCCCGCCCGGCTGCCCGAAGATCGTCTTCCCCAGCTACGTGATGACCTGCCTGTGGCCCTTCGCCATGGTCGGGGACCCGCGCAATGTGCCGGAGCCCGGCTATGTGTGGGGTCGCTTTCCCTATGGCAACCGGGTGGCGCTGGAGGTGGTGGCCAGCGGCCTGACCGGCCCGGCCGCCCTGGCCGCCTATGCCAGGCGCGCCGCCGAGTGCATGCCGGACCCGCAGGCGACGCTGGACAAGGCCCGGCGCAAGCTGGAAAGGCGGGATGCCCACTGCGACGTGAAGATCGCCGACTATGTGTGGGCCAACTTCCGCGACCGGCACATGTTCATGAGCTATGCCCACGTCCGCGGCTATGCCATCGCCGAACTGGCCGCCCGTCTCTACGATGCCATCCATCCGCTGATCGGCGGCGACGGCGAGGCCGCCCGACAGAGGCTGCGGGCGGCGGCGGCCACCCTGCCGGACATGGACGGGCTGGAAGAGCCCATCGACCCCATGGTCGCCCGGCTGCTCGGCCTGACGTTCTACAAGCCGGACATGCGCTTCCGCTGGTTTGACCAGACCTGGACGTTTGAAGAGTACATGAGCCGCTACCTGGCCTATGACACGAGCTGGTAGGGGGTCGGGGCCGGCATGGCATTCCCCATCATGCCGTAGAGCATCCCCTGCCGCCTTCCCCCCAGGGCGGCGGGAGACAAGATACGGCCATCACCCCTCCGCCTCCGACCGGTGGAGGGCGAAGCCGGTGAGGCCGGGGCGTGCCAGGTCCTCCCGCAGTTCCAGCGTCGGGATCACATAGTCGCCGCCGTTCTGGCGGCGGAACGGGATGGGTGCGGTGGTGTGCAGCGACCGCATGCGGACCCGCAGCGCCTCCGCTACCGTGCCGAAGCCTTCGTCGTCCAGGCGGTCGACGCGGTAGGCGACGAAGGGGGGCAGCACGTCGTAGCCGGGATAGTGCAGGATGCCGTGATTGATCGGGAACAGCAGGTCGTCGATCGGCCCGTTGATGCCGCGCGGGGAGTAGTGCTCGGCCCAGCCGCCGGTCGTCACGATCAGCATGGCCCGCTTGCCGGCCAGCCGGCCGTCGCCGTAGCGGTCGCCCCAGCGACGGTCGCTGTGCTCGCCGACGCCGTAGCCGAAGCCGTAGGCATAAACGCGATCCACCCAGCCCTTGAGGATCGCCGGCATGGAAAACCACCACAGCGGAAACTGCAGGATCAAAACATCGGCCCAAAGCAGCTTTTCCTGCTCCGCCCTGACATCGTCGGTCAGGGCGCCTGCCGCGAACGCCTGGGCGGAGGCCGGGGCAACCTGCAGCCGGTGGTCCGGCGGCAGCGTCGGGAAGTCGGCCCGGTCGACCGTCGGCTTCCAGCCCATGGCATGGAGGTCGGACACCCGCACCGTGTCACCCTGAGCCCGCAGTTCCTCCACCGCGATGTCGCGGAGGGCGGTGTTCAACGACCGGGGTTCGGGATGGGCGAAGACGATCAGCACATTCATGGCAGCACCCGCTTGGTTCGAAAAAGGCTCGTCCAAGCTAGGCGCGGCGCGATTAATCCGGTATAGGGCTCCTATGCATAGGACTGTGCCGTAAAATGGATCAATCCGCTGTCAGCCTGGACCGCATGCGCAGCTTCGTTCGCGTCGCCGAACGGGGCAGCCTGTCGGCCGTGGCGCGGGAGATGAGCGTCGGCCAGTCGAGCATCACCCGCCACATCCGCGAGCTTGAGGCGGCGCTGGGGGTGGCGCTGTTCAGCCGCACCACCCGGCGCGTCACCCTGACGGAGGAAGGCAGCCGCTATTACCAGCGGGCGGTCCAGGTCCTGCGCCTGGTCGAGCAGGCCGGCGACGAGGCGCGCGCCGGCGGTGACGCGCCGGCCGGTCTGCTTCGCGTCTCCTGCACGGCGGCGCTGGGGGTGCGGCATGTCAGCCGGCTGATCTTCGCCTTTCAGGACCGCCATCCGGCCATCGCCGTCGACCTGAACCTGACCGACGAGCGCATCGACCTCGTGCGCGACGGGGTGGACGTCGCCATCCGCCTCGGCCCGCTCACCGACAGTTCCCTCAAGCTGCGGCCGCTGGGGCTGAGCCGGCGCCTGCTGGTCGCCGCGCCGGACCTCCTGGCGCGGCATGGGCCGCCCGTCGCCCCCGAAGACCTTGAGGGGCTGGACGGGCTGCGCATGTCGAACATCGCCGGCAGCGACACCCTGGACCTGCACGGACCGGCAGGGGAGCGCCGGGCAGTGACGCTGACCGGCCGCCTGCGCGTCGACCATGGCCTTGCCGCCCGCGAGGCGTTGCTGGCCGGCCGCTGCTTCGGCCCAGCTCACATGTGGCTGGTGGATGACCTGCTGGCGGACGGCCGCCTAGTGCCGGTCCTGCCGGACCATGTGCCGCCGCCGGTTCCCCTCAACATGCTGATCGTGCCGGAGCGGGCGGCCATCGCGCGGGTGCGGCTGCTGGTGGAGTTCCTGGCCGAGGCGGTGACGGGCATTCCGGGGATCGAGCGTCCCTAAGGCGAGGCCCCTGCCTACCCCAGCACCTCCACCACCCGTTCCGCCGAGGCGCAGGCGAGCGTCCAGCCCAGGTGGCCATGGCCGGTGTTGAGGATCAGCCCGTCCAGCCCCGAGCGGCCGAGCAGCGGGGCGGAGGAGGGCGTCATCGGCCGGGTGCGGGCGGCGAAGTCGGCGGTGGCGTGGTCGACGACGCCGGGGAACATCTGCTCCACACCCTCGGTCAGCATGGCGAAATCTTTCGCCGAGCCGGTCAGGCCGCGGCCGCCGAACTCGGCCTTGCAGGCGAGGCGCAGGCGGTCCCCCAGGCGACAGAAGGCGATGAAGCGGTCCTCGTTGGCGCCGCCCAGGGCGGGGGCGCCGGCGGCATCCTTGATGCGGTAGGTGACGGAATAGCCCTTCACCGGCAGGATCGGCACGTCCAGCCCGACGGCGGCGCCGATGTCGCGGCTCTGGCAGCCGAGCGACAGCACCACGGCATCGGCCTCGTGCCGGGCCTTGTCGGTGGTGGCGCCGGTGGCGCGGCCGGCGGTGACGGTCAGGCTGGTGACGCTCTCCCCCATGTGGAAGGTGACGCGGCCGCTGGCCCGGCACAGGTCGGCCAGCGCCTGGGTGAACCGTCGGCAGTCGCCGGTCTGGCAGTCGGGGGAGTAGACGGCGCCGGCGATGGGCGTGGCGCTGCGGGCGAAGGCCGGCTCCAGCTCCAGCACCGCCGGACGGTCGAGCTGGTGCAGCGTCCAGCCAAGATCGCGCAGGATGCCGAAGCCGGCATAGGCATGGCGCAGGCTCGCCTCCGTCTCATAGACGTAGAGCACGCCGCGGCGGGCGTGGTCGAAGGTGAGGCCGGTTTCGGCGATCAGTTCCTCCAGCAGGGCGAGCGACCGCCGCGCCAGGGTCAGCTTGGTCTCGCTGTTGGCGCGGTGGCGGGGACCGGGGCACTGGGCGAGGAAGCGGCCGTACCAGGCCAAGTCCGACGGCCGGGCGGTCGGCACCACCCGCACGCCCCACTCCGGGTGCATCAACGACTTGGCAAAGCGCACGGGTGCCCCCGGCGCCGCCCAGCTGAGGGCATCGCTCGGCGTCAGCAGGCCGGCGTTGGCATAGCTGGTTTCGCCGGCGGGTTGCGGCTGGCGGTCGACGACGGCGACGGTGTGGCCGGCGCGGGCCAGATACCAGGCGGTGGTGACGCCGACGACGCCGGCGCCGAGGACGAGAACCTTCATGGCCGGGCGGCCTCGACCGTGCCGGGAGCGCCGGGCGGGCGGCGGGTTTCGCTGCACAGGGCGCCGGCATCGACCACCAGGATCTCCGAGGCCAGCGGCGCGAAGGCGGCGCGGAAGTGCTGCATGGACTTCACCACCACCACATCCAGCGCCGCCGGGGCGATGCCGGCGTGGGTGAAGGTTTCGATCTCGGTACACTGCACGCGCTTGGAGCAGATCAGGATGTCGACGGCGCCGACGCGGAACACCACCGTGTCGCCGAAGTTCATCCGCACCCCCTTCCACCGGGGGCCGCCGCCGACGAAGGTGCCGTCGGTCTTGCGCACCACGGTGCCGGTGACGGTGAGCGGCGGGCCGAAGGCGGGGTCGATCTTGCCGCCGATGGCGAGGGTCGCCGTCTCCCCCTCCGGCACCGGCCACAGGGTGCGCACCGCCTCGGGGTCGTAGAGGGTGCCGTAGGCGCAGCGACCGATGTCGGCGGCCAGCACCGCCTCCAGCAGCCGGGTGGCATCGCCGTAGGCGCCGCCGCCGGGGTTGTCGGAATAATCGGCGACCACGATGGGGCCGTCGATGGGCGCCGCCCGGCGGGCCGCCACCCGCTCCATCGCCTCCTGCGGTGACAGGAAGGTGCAGGAGTTGTAGGCGCGGGTGTCCCAGATGTGGCGCACGAAGCGGTCGGCGATGGCGGCCTGGTCCGGCTGCTCGCCGTCGCAGGTCAGTACCACCGACGGCCCGGCCTCGGGCAGCACGGAATGGATGAAGCCGGCCTGCAGGCTGACGCACAGCACGCCGCCGTCGCCGCTCGCCTCCGCCGCGTCGGCCATGCGCAGGGCGGCGGTCATGGGGCCTTCGGCGGTGGTGCGGCCGTCGTCCAGGCCGGTCAGGGTGGGTGCGCGGGCGAGCATCAGGCGCGGGCTGATCTCGCGGCGCATGGCGCGGTGGAGCAGGCCGGCGGCGCGGCGGGCGGTTTCGGCCTGATCGATGTGGGGATAGGTGCGGTAGGCGCACAGGATGTCGGCGCCGCGGCACATTTCCGGCGTCACGTTGGCGTGCAGGTCGAGGGTGACGGCGATGGGCACGCCGGCGGGCACCACCTCGCGCAGGCGGGTGAGCAGGCGGCCTTCGGCATCGTCGTGGCCGGTGGTCGACATGGCGCCGTGCAGGAACAGCAGGATGCCGTCCAGCTGCCCGCGGGCGAGGGCGTCGCGGCAGGCATCCGCGATGATGCCGGCGCAGGTGTCGAAGGTATCTTCCTCCACCCGCCCGCCGGGGGTGGCCCAGGCGGCCAGCGGCGTGCGCACGGACCAGCCGAACTCGGCGGCGGCCTCGGCCAGACCGCTGAACTCGGTGCTGGTGGCGCCCAGGCGCGGCAGCACGGCGTCGTCGCGCAGGAAGATGCTGTCCTCGAAATTCCGGCGCGTCGTCGGGATGCGCGAGAACACGTTGGTCTCATGGCCGAACATGGCGGCCAGCACATGGAACGTCATCGCTTTTCCCCGTTCTAGAGTTTCGCCGCCGTGCAGGCGTAGGAGACCGACCGCGCCGTCTCGGTGACCACCGAGACCAGTTCCTCGCGCACGCGCTCCACCGACCAGTCGGGCATGTAGACGGGCATGCTGACCGCCGCCACGGCGACGCCGGCCTCGCCCATGACCGGGGCGGCGACGCCCAGTTCCTGCAGCATCAGCTGGTTGCTGGTGATGGTGTAGCCGTCCTGGCGAGCGGCGGCGACCTGCGCCCGGATGCGCTCCGGGTCGGTGGTGGTGTGGGGGGTGATGGCCGCCGGCTGCCACCGGGCCAGCACCGACTCCAGGTCCTCCGGCGGGCGGAAGGCCAGCATCACCAGCCCGGCGGCGGTGTTGAGCGCCGGCTGGCGGACGCCGATCAAGGTGGTGTCGTAGGCCTGGCGGGCGTGCGGGATGCGGGTCTTGTAAACGATGTGCACCCCGTCCAGCACGCTCAGGTTGACGGTGGTGTTGAAGGTGCGGGCGACCTCGATCAGGCGCGGCATGGCCAGTTCCACCAGCCGGTCCTGGATCAGGTAGGCGAAGGCCATCTCCAGCATCCGCATGCCGGGGCGGTAGCGCCGGGTGTCGTCGTCGCGCTCCAGGAATCCAAGCTTGTACAGCGTGTGGCACAGGCGCTGGGCGGCGCTTTTCTCCAGGTCCGCCCGCCGGGCGATGTCGCTGAGGCCGAGCGGCGTATGGGCGGTGCGGAACAGGTCGATGATGCGCATCCCCTTTTCCAGGGTGCCGACGAACAGCGGGTCCTTCTTGTCCATGGGCGGGACTTCCGATCCAGAGAAACGCCAGGCCGGAAACGGCCGTGCCGGTCGGCGGGCGTGCCACGCCGCCCAACCGGCTTGACAGGGTTCTGTATGCCATCCATCATAGTTTAATTCAAGGTATCATTATTCAATACAAAAGACACGCCTGACAATGAACAAGCGTGCGGTACCCCGGAGGCTTTTCCCGATCGTCACAGGGAGACACCCAATGAAATTTCCCACCCGTACCCCGGCCGTCGCGGCGCTTGCCGTCGCCGCCACCGCCGTTCTTGCCGTTCCCGCCGCCCAGGCGGGCAAGGCCGACAATTCGCTGGTGTGGGCGGCCGGTGCCGAAGTCACCGCCGTCGACCCGTTCTTCGACACCTCGCGCGAAGTCATCGTGCTGTCGCAGCACGTTCACGACGGGCTGGTCTACTGGGATCCGGCGACCGGCGACTATCAGCCGCTGCTGGCGACCGCCTACCGCTGGGTGGACAGCCGCACCCTGGAATTCGACCTGCGCCAGGGCGTGACCTTCCACGACGGCTCCACCTTCGGGCCGGAGGATGTGGTCTACACCATCAACTTCGGCGCCGATGAAGCCAACGGCGTCCTCAACTACGGCGACATCAAGTGGCTGAACCGGGCCGAGGTGGTGGACGAGGACACCGTCCGCATCCTGCTGGACGAGCCGTTTCCCTCGGCGCTCGCCTATCTGGCGCTGACGCTGCCGATCCTGCCGGAAGGCCACTATGACGCCGCCCCGGCCGGCGCCGATGGCAAGAAGCGCCATCAGGCGGTGCCGCCGGTCGGCACCGGGCCTTACAAGGTGACGTCGTTCAAGGCCGGCGACCATGTGGAGATGGTGGCCAACCCCGACTACTTCGCCGGCGGCCCCAAGGGCACGCCCGCCATCGAACGCCTCACCTTCCGCACCATCACCGACGACACCACCCAGGTGGCGGAGCTGATGACCGGCGGCGTCGACTGGATCTGGGGCATGTCCACCGATCAGGCGCAGATGCTCAAGCAGGCGCCCAACCTGACGGTGCTGAACGCGCCCACCATGCGCATCGCCTACCTGACCTTCGACATCCACGGCAGCGCCGGGTCGGACGCCTTCACCAAGCCGGAGGTGCGCCGCGCCTTCGCCCATGCGGTGAACCGCGAGAACATCGCCAGGAACCTGATGGGCGAGACCAGCCAGGTGATTTCGGTCGCCTGTCACCCGATCCAGTTCGGCTGCGCCACCACTGCCGCCGCCTACGACTACGATCCCGCCAAGGCCCGCGCCCTGCTGGCCGAGGCCGGCTATCCCGACGGCCTGAGCTTCGAGTTCTACGGCTACCGCGACCGCCAGGTGGCGGAGGCGATCACCAACGATCTCGCCCAGGTGGGCCTCAAGTCCGACCTGCGGTGGCTGAAGTACGCCGCCCTGCGCGACCTCATCCGCGAGGGCAAGGTGGGCGTCGCCAACATGAGCTGGGGCTCCAGCTCCATTCCCGACGTCTCGGCCATCACCAGCTACTTCTTCGGCGGCGGCCCGGACGATCCGGCCAAGGACCCCGAGGTCATGGCCATCATCGCCCGCGGCGACAGCGCCACCGACCCGGCGGAGCGGCGCGAGGCCTATGCCGAGGCGCTGGCGAAGATCGCCGAGGCCGCCTACTGGGTGCCGCTGTTCACCTACACCAAGAACTACGCCTTCTCGGCCGACCTGCAGTTCGCGCCGACGCCGGACGAACTGCCCCGGTTCTTCCGGGCCAGCTGGAAGTAATCCGGCGGGGGAGGGCGACCGTGCCGGACCGCCTTCCCCCTTTCCGGCTCCCTGCGGGAGCCTTCCCCCTTCCGGCTCCATGCAGGTTAGCGCGAGACAAAGGGTGATGCCGTGGCAGCCTTCGTGACCAAGCGCCTGGCGCTTGCTCTGCTGGTGGCGATCTTCGTGTCGTCGATCAGCTTCAGCCTGATGTTCCTGACCGGCGATCCCGCCATCGCCATTGCCGGCGAAGGGGCGACCGAGGCCGACATCCAGGTGATCCGCCGGACCTTCGGCTTCGACCGGCCCTTCATCGTCCAGTACTGGGACTGGATCTCCGGGGCGGCCATGGGCAACTTCGGGCAGAGCTATTACTTCAACCAGCCGGTGGTGGACCTGCTGGCGGAGCGCATGCCGGTGACGGCGACGCTGGCCGCCTTCAGCATCGCCTTCGCCCTGCTGCTGGCCATTCCGCTCGGCATCCTGGCGGCGGTGAAGCGCAATTCCCTGGCCGACCGCCTATCGCTGGCGCTGGCGACGGTGGGGCAGGCGACGCCCAGCTTCTGGCTGGCGCTGATGCTGATCGTGCTGTTTGCGGTCACCCTGCGGTGGCTGCCGGTGTCCGGCTCCAGCACCCTGGCGCATTTCATCCTGCCGTCCATCGTGCTCGGCTACTACGCCTCGCCGTCGATGATGCGGCTGACCCGTGGCGGCATGATCGAGGCGCTGCGGTCCGACTACATCCGCACCGCCCGCGCCAAGGGCATGCTGCCGCGCACCATCATCCTGAAGCACGCCCTGCGCAACGCCATCCTGCCGGTGGTCAGCGTGGCGGCGGTGGAGTTCGGATTCATCCTCGGCGGATCGGTGGTGGTGGAGAGCGTGTTCTCCCTGCGCGGCATCGGCTACCTGGCGTGGGAGAGCATCGGCCGCAACGACTTCCCCACCATCCAGGCCATCATCCTGGTCTACGCCATGATCTACGTCTGCCTGACCTTCCTGGCCGATGTCCTCAACGCCTGGATCGACCCGCGCATAAGGGTGGCCTGACATGACGACAGCCTATACGATTCAAGACGTCGCCGGCCCGTCGCCGCGCACCCTGATGTGGCGGCGCATCACCGGCCACGTCGGCCTGATGATCGGCCTCGCCGGTCTGGCGGTGGTGGTGGCGGTGGCGCTGCTGGCGCCGTGGCTGGCGCCGCACGATCCCTACACGCAGGACCTGTCGCGCCGTCTGGTGCCGCCGGTGTGGGCGGAGGCGGGCAGCTGGCAGAACATCCTCGGCACCGACGCCCTCGGCCGCGACTATCTGTCGCGCCTGCTGTACGGGGCGCGGGTGTCGCTGCTGATCGGGTTCTTCGCCGCCCTCGGCTCCGGCCTCATCGGCACCACGCTTGGCCTTCTGGCCGGCTATTTCGGTGGTCGGGTGGACAGCGTGGTGACCTTCCTGGTCTCCGCCCGCCTCGCCTTGCCGGTGGTGCTGGTGGCGCTGGCGGTGGTGTCGCTGTTCGGCGGTTCGCTGACGGTGGTGATCGTGGTGCTGAGCCTGCTGCTGTGGGACCGCTTCGCCGTCGTGGTGCGGTCCGCCACGAAGCAGGTGCGCGCCAACGACTACATCAAGGCGGCCCGCGCCGTCGGCTGCAGCACCAGCCGCATCCTGCTGCGCGAGGTGCTGCCCAACCTGGTCAGCACCCTGGCGGTGGTCGGCAGCCTGGAGGTGGCGCATGCCATCCTGCTGGAATCGGCGCTGTCCTTCCTCGGCCTCGGCGTGCAGCCGCCGACCCCGTCTTGGGGGCTGATGGTGGCGGAAGGCAAGGGCATGATCTTCTTCGACGCCCGTCTGGTCGCCATCCCCGGCGCCGCCATCGCCCTGCTGGTGCTGTGCATCAACCTGATCGGCGACGGCTTCCAGGACGTGGTCGCCCCGCAGGGAGGATCGTGATGGGCTCGACCGAACCTCTTCTGACGGTGAGGGACCTGTCGGTCTCCATCACCGTGCCGGCCGGCATCCTGGCCGCCGTGCGGTCGGTGAGCTTCACCCTCGACCGCGGTGAGACGCTCGGCATTGTCGGGGAGTCCGGCTGCGGCAAGTCCATGATGTCCATGGCGATCATGGGCCTGCTGCCGCCCCATGTGGCGGTGCGGGCGGAAACCCTGCGGTTCGAGGGCATGGACCTGCTCGGCCTGCCGGAGCGGCGCATGGCCGACCTGCGCGGCGACCGCATGGCGATGATCTTCCAGGAGCCCATGACGGCGCTCAACCCGCTGCTGACCATCGGCGAGCAGCTGACCGAAACCTACCGCCGCCACCGCACCGCCGGCCGGCGCGAGGCGCGGGAGAAGGCGCTGCATCTGCTCGACCGCGTCGGCATCGCCTCGCCGGAGCGGCGCCTCGGCCAGTATCCGCACCAGCTGTCGGGCGGCCTGCGCCAGCGGGTGATGATCGCCATGGCGCTGATGTGCGACCCCGACCTCATCATCGCCGACGAGCCGACGACGGCGCTCGACGTCACCATCCAGGCGCAGATCCTCGCCCTGCTGGCGGAACTTCAGCGCGAGAGCGGGGCGGCGATGATCTTCGTCAGCCACGATCTCGGCGTCATCTCCCGCGTCGCCGACAAGGTGAGCGTCATGTACGCCGGCAGCGAGGTGGAAGGCGGCAGCACGGCGCAGGTGTTCGGTGCGCCCGCCCACCCCTACACCCAGGGCCTGTTCCGCTGCCTGCCCAACAGCGGGCTGGTGGCGCGCGGGGCGCCGCTCGGCTCCATTCCCGGCGTGGTGCCGTCGCTGATCGGGCAGGTGTCGGGGTGCATGTTCCGGCCGCGCTGCGCACTCGCCCGCGATGCCTGCCTGGAGGCCATTCCCACCGCCGTCGTCGGCGACGGCCACCGCGCCCGCTGCGTGGCGGTGGCGGCCGCCTCCGCCACCGCGACGGCTCCCCAGCTGGAGGTTTCGGCGCCATGATCCGCACCGGCGACCCGATCATGAAGATCCGCGACGTCACCCGCACCTTCCAGGTGTCGCTGGGGATGTTCCGTGGGCGGCGGCCGCTGCATGCCCTGCGCGGCATCACCCTCGACATCCCCAAGGGGCAGGTGATGGGGCTGGTGGGCGAGTCCGGCTGCGGCAAGAGCACCCTGGCGCAGATCCTGCTCGGCCTCGACCGCCCCACCGGCGGCGAGATCCTGTTCGAGGACCGGCCCATTGCCGACTACGGCCGCAAGGTGTTCGGCAGCCGCATCCAGCCGATCTTCCAGGATCCCTATTCCTCGCTCAACCCGCGCAAGACGGTGCGCCAGTTGATCGAGATGCCGCTGGTGGTCCACGGCAACCGCGACAGCGCCGACCGCGAGCGGCGGGTGCGGCGGATGCTGGACCTGATGGGCATGCCGTCGCGGGTGATCGACGCCTATCCGGCCCAGATGTCCGGCGGCCAGCGCCAGCGCATCGCCATCGCCCGCGCCCTGGTCACCGAGCCCGACGTGGTCATCTGCGACGAGCCGACCTCGGCGCTGGATGTCTCCGTGCAGGCGCAGGTGCTGAACCTGCTCATGGACCTGCGGGCGGAGTTCAACCTGACCTACCTGTTCATCAGCCACGACCTTGGGGTGGTCGAGCATATCTCCGACCGGGTGGCGGTGATGTACCTCGGCCAGATCGTCGAGGAAGCCGATGCCGAGACCCTGTTCCGGGCCCCGGCGCACCCTTACACCAAGGCGCTGCTGGCCTCCATCCTGGTGCCCGACCCCCATCGCGGGCCGCCCTCGGTGCCGCTGAAGGCGGTCCAGCCGGACCCGATGAACCTGCCCCCCGGCTGCGTCTTCCACCCCCGCTGCGCCGAGGCGGTGGCGGCCTGTGCGGTCACGGTCCCGGAGGAAGTGACCCGCCACGGCCACCGCGCCCGCTGCACCATGGGGCTGCCGGCGGCGTGAGGTGACGGGGGGCGCGGCGCGGCGCGGGAGTCGATCAGGCGGCGCGGATCTGCGTCAGGAACTCCTCCACCTGATGGCGCAACTGCGCCGCCTCCCGGCCGAGGGCTTCGGAACTGTGCAGCACCGTGCCGGCGGCAGCGCCGCTTTCCCGGGCGGCTGCCGATACGCCCTCGATGTTGTTGGTGACTTCCTGGGTGCCGCCGGCCGCCTGGGCGATGTTGCGGGCGATTTCCTGCATGGCCGCGTCCTGTTCCTCGGTGGCGGCGGCGATGGCGGTAGAGATGTCCTCGATGCTGCGGATGGTCTCGGCGAAGTTCTCGATGGCGGAGACGGACCGGAGTGTCGCCTGCTGCACTTCGGCGATCTGCCGCGTGATGTCTTCGGTCGCCCGGCTGGTCTGGCTGGCGAGGCTCTTCACCTCGTTCGCGACGACGGCGAAACCCTTGCCGGCATCGCCCGCACGGGCCGCCTCGATGGTGGCATTCAGCGCCAGCAGGTTGGTCTGATCGGCGATGTCGCCGATCAGGGTAACCACGGTGCCGATGCTGTCGACGGCGCCGGCCAGGCCGCGGACGATGGCGGTGGTCGCGGCGGCCTCCTTGACGGCCGATTGCGCCACGGTCTTGGCCTGTTCCACCTGACGGGCGATCTCGGCGGTGGAGGCGGTAAGCTCCTCGGTGGCGCTGGCCACCGTCTGGACATTGGCCGAGGTTTCCTCCGCCGCAGCGGCCACCGCGCTCGCCTGGCGGCTGGTCTGCTCGGCGGCCGCCGATACCGACTGGCTGGCCTGCTGCATGCTGTCGGCGGCGTTCGACACGTCGGTGACAACGGCGCCGACGCTTCGTTCAAAGCGATCCGCCAGGTCGAGCATGCTGCGGCGGCGTTCGGCGGCAGCGCGCTCCTCGGCCGCCACCTGTTCCTTCTTCATTTCTTCAACGCGACGGGCGTTTTCGGAAAAGATGCCCATAGCCCCCGCCATGGCGCCGATCTCGTCCCGCCGGTCGCGATCAGGGATCTCCACGCTCAGGTCGCCCTGGGACAGCCGGTTCATGGCGCTGGTCATGCGCGACAGCGGCTTGGTGATGCTGCGCGAGAAGGCGAAGCCGACGGCCGCGATGAGGACCAGGACAACGGCGCCGGTCGAAAGCAGGACCGTGCGCAGGCGTGCGACCGGTGCAAACACCTCCGCACTGTCGGATTCGGCCATCAGGCCATAGGTGACGCCCTGGAAGGTGAACGGCGCATAGGCAGAGACCACCATCTCCCCTCGATAATCGCGCAGTTCCTCAACGCCGGTGCGGCCGGCGAGGGCACTGGTGGCGGCGTGGCTGTCGACCTTGGTCGTCAGCAGGGTGGGCTCGGTCGCCAGCCGCGAGTTCGACCGCATCAGGCGGTCGGGGCCGATGAGGTAAGTCTCCCCGGTGCGTCCGAGGCCGCTCGCCTCCTGCATGACGGCGTCAATGCGGTCGATCGGCATCTGGATGGCAAGGCTGCCGAGCAGGCGGCCACGTTCGTCATGCACCGGTGCCGCCAGGAACCCGGCCGGCGCTCCGTTGGAGGGTGCATAGGGCGCGAAATCGACAAAGGCGTGCCCGGTGCCGCTGCCGTTCCGCACGCGGCGGAAGGCTTCGGCAAGGCCGCTGTTGGAGAACTGGCCGCGCACCAGATCGGTGCCGAGGTCCGCTTCCTTGAAGACCGTGTAGACGACCCGCCCTTCGGCATCCAGCAGGAAGACGTCATAGTAGCCGCTTTCTTCCTGCAGGATCTTGAACCAGGGGTGGCGCCGCTCGTGAACCGTCGCGTAGTCGCCGAGCCCGGCCGCCGCGGCTTCCTTGCGGACATACGCCGCCTGCAGCGCCGCCTCCGGCGCGGGCAGGCTGGCGTAAGCGGTGGTGAACTCCTCCAGCGCCGCGACGACGACCGGGCTGGCGGCCGTCACCGTGAGGTCCTGGCGGATCGCCTCGAAGTACTGGGAGATCGTGGCCAGTCGGGCGTCGCGCACGGCGGTCAACTTGTTCTGGGCCGCCTCCTGCAGGGCATCGGAAGCCCGGTCGTAGGAGATCCATGTCGTGGCCCCGACAGCAATCGCAGCAGTGCCAATAATAAGCGCAGGAAGTTTCGTTGCGATCGACAGCATGCGGAGCATCAGACCTTGTTCCTTCCTCGAACCTATCCGGATGGACAGTTCGTGGGAGTAGATGACACAAACGAAGTATCCCTTCATCCTTTTCCTGACGGATCCTCATGCTTAAAGCGCAGGGGAGGTTGGCCTGAGGATTATTCGGAGGAATGATGCGGGCGGCGACAGCTGTTGGTGGGGCGCGGGCGAGGCGACCCTGGGGCTTTTGTGTTTAGGGTTGACGTGTGCGGCGCGGTGCTCGCTGGGATTGCGCCGGAAATTGCCCTCGCCGAGATCAGCCTATCAGGGGGCGGGCGGGGGCAGGGTGGTGACGCGGTTCAGGATGGCGGAGCCGTCGTAGCGGTCGAGGGCGGTGCGGCGGCTCCCCATGCCTCGGGGCCGGTGGTGCCAAGTTGGTACGATCGTGCGGCGGGCGTCGTCCCCTCTTAAACCAGTTTCGCATCGCGAAATCGCCCGCTATACAGGGGGAGACGCAGTGGCGAGGGGGATCGGCATGAGCACGCGCAAACCCTGGCGCACTCGGGTGAGCCCCGAGGATGGCGCCGAGCCCGGGGATGAGGACGGCGGCAAGAACCGCCAGTTCATCACCGCCCTGGCGCGTGGGCTGGATGTGCTGCGGGCTTTCGATGCCGACGACCCGATGCTCGGCAACCAGGATATTGCCGCCCGGACGGGCCTGCCGAAGCCCACGGTCTCGCGCATCACCTATACCCTGACCGAACTGGGGTACCTGCGGTGGGACGCCAAGCTGGAGAAGTACCGGCTTGGGTCGGCCGTCCTCGGCTTCACCCAGGCCTACATGGCCAGCATGGTGGTGCGCGACATCGCCCGGCCGCACATGCAGGATTTGGCCCAGGATACCGGATGCACCGTCGGCCTCGGCGACCGCGACCGCCTGAGCATGGTGTGCGTCGAGGTGCAGCGGGCGCTGTCGAACGTCATCCTTCACATGGATACCGGCACCCGCCTGCCCATTGGGCGCAGCGCCATGGGCTGCGCCTGGCTGGCCCACGCGCCGGAGGGGCAGCGCCGTCATGTCCTGGATGCTCTTGCCGCCGCCGAGGGGAAGGACTGGCCGGCCCTGCGCGACCACATCCAGCAGGCGGAGAAGGAAATCGCCGACACCGGCTTCTGCCTCGGCGTCGGTACCTGGATGCCCGACATCGTTGGTGCCGGCTGTGCCTTTGTCTCCGCCGACGGGCAGACCGTCCATGCCTTCAACATCGGCGGCCCGGCGTTCGTGGTCAGCGAGGCCCGCATGCGGGACGACATCGGCCCGCGGCTGGTGGCCATGGTGCGGGCCGTGCAGGCGGACGCTCAACGGCGTGGCTACCGCTAGGCGTGGCGCCCTACCGCGGACGCCACTGCGGCCGGCGCTTCTCCAGGAAGGCGGTCAGGCCCTCGCCGGCCTCCGGGTGGTGGACCGCCTCCGTCAGCAGCTCCGCCTCCAGGTCCAGCTGGGTGTCGAGGTTGTGGCGCAAGGCGCTTTCCAGCAGCCGCTTGGCCCGGCCGAGCGCGGCGCGCGGTCCGTCCGCCAGCCGCTCCGCCCAGGCCAACGCGTCGGTGTACGCTCCGCCGGGCTCGGTCAGGCGGTTGACGAGGCCGAGGGCGTGCAGCCGCTCCGCCGCCACAGGAGCGCCCTCGAACAGCATCTCGGCCGCCAACGGCGGCGGCAGGGCACGGGCGAGGAAGGCGGAGGCGCCGCCATCCGGGTTCAGACCCACCTTCACATAGGCCATGGAGAACCGCGCCTCGCGTGCCGCCACCACCAGATCCGCTGCCAGCACCAGCGACCAGCCGGCGCCGGCCGCCGATCCTTCCACCGCCGCGACCACCGGCAGCGGAGAGCGCCGCAGGGCGCGGATGAAGGCGTGCAGATGCTCGATGGATTCCCGCTGCACCGCCGGCGGTTGCTCCCGCCGCGCGCGCAAACGGGCGATGTTGCCGCCCGAGCAGAAGGTGCCGCCGGCGCCGGTCAGCACTACCGCGCCCATCTCCGGGTCGGCGTCGGCGTCCTGCAGGGCGGCGAGCCCGGCGATGTAGACGGAGGGGTGCAGGGCGTTGCGCGTCGCCGGGTCGTCGAGCGTCAGCACCAGAACCCGACCCTGGCGGCGCACGTCGAGGGGGCCGGCGAGGTTGGCGCTCATCGCGGCGTGCCCTCCGCGGTTTCGCTGCCGCGGTGATAGCGGAAGGTGCCGGTGGAGGTGGCGATGGGGGTGCCGTCGCCGTCGATGGCGGTGGCGTCGACGAAGTAGAGCCGCCGCCCGCCGCCGCGCGTGCGCGCCTCCACCCGCAAGAGGCCCTCGCGCATCTGGCCCAGGTAGTTGGTAGTGAGCGACAGGGTCAGGGTGCGCCGGATGTGGCCCGGTACCGGACAGAAGCAGCCGGCATAGCCGCTGGCGGTATCGAGCACCGTGGTGAGCACGCCGCCGTGCAGCAGGCCGGCACGGTTGAGGTGCTGCGGCCCGACCTCCAGCTCCACCACCGCCCGGTCGGGTTCCCACGTAACCAGCCGGTAGCCGAGCAAGGCCTGCAGGCCGCTGCCGTTGGCCTGTTCCCAGGCGAGGTTGTCGGTCATGCCCCTGTCTCTCCGTCCGCTGCGCACATCTCCTCCGCCAGCAGGGTGAGGCGATGCTTCTGCACCTTGCCGGTGGCCGAGGCCGGCATGGCTTCCACCACGAAGATACGCTGCGGCCGCTTGTAGGGCGCCAGGCGCTCCTTCACGAAGTCCTTCAGCGCCGCCTCGTCGACGCCCGATCCGGGCACCGCTTCGACAAAGGCGATGACTTCCTCGTTGCCGGAGACACGGCGGCCGACCACGGCGCTGTGGGTGACGGCGGGATGGGCGTTGAGCGCCGTTTCCACCTCCGGTGGGTAGACGTTGAAGCCCGAACGGATGATGAGTTCCTTGGCCCGGCCGACCAGGAACAGAGCGCCGTCGGGGTCGCGGCGGCACAGGTCGCCGGTCTTCAGCCAGCCGTCCGGGGTGACGGTGGCGGCGGTGGCGGCGGGATCGCGGTAGTAGCCCTTCATGATGTTGGGGCCGCGCACCCACAGTTCGCCCACCTCGCCCTCGGGTACGTCGTGGCCGCTGGGGTCGACAATGCGCACGGTCAGGCCGGGCAGGGCAGGGCCGATGCTGTCGTCGTCGCGGCGGCCGTCGATGCGGGTCTGCGATACGGTGGGCGAGGCCTCCGTCAGGCCGTAGCCGTTGTTGAGGGCGAGGCCGAAGCGGGCCTCGATGCGGCGCTTCCAGTCGAGGTCGAGCGGCGCCCCGCCCGACGACATGTAGCGCAGCCGCGGCACCTCCAGCGAGCGGCCGGCGCCTTCCAGGTATTCCAGCAGCTTGGCGTACATGGCCGGCACGCCCTGGAACACGGTCACGCCGCCGGCCAGCGCGTCGGCCAGGTGGGCGGGGTCGAACTTGGGCACCAGCAGCAGGCAGCCGCCGGCATTGACCGTGCCGAGGAAGGTGGAGGCGAGCCCGAAGACGTGGCTGATGGGCAGTACGGCATAAACCCGGTCGTCCGGCCCGAGCGCCCGCTGGCGGCCCGAGACGATGGCGATGTAAAGCACGTTGCGGTGCGTCAGCATCACGCCCTTGGGCTGGCCAGTGGTGCCCGAGGTATAGATCATGGCCGCCACCTGACCGGCGGGGTCGTCGCTCACCGGCTCCGGCTCCGCCTCCAGGTTGCCGGCGACCAGGATGGCGCCGAAGCTGGCGTCCGTCACCTCCACCGCGCCGGCATCCGCGCCGTGGCGGGCGGCATCGCGCGAACACAGGTGGGTGAAGACCAGGGCGCGCGGCCGGCAGTGGTCGCGGATGCGCGCCACCTCCGGCGCCGCCAGCCGGGCGTTCAGCAGCACCGCCCAGGCGTCCAGCCGCGAACAGGCGAACAGGAAGGCGCCGGTCGCCACCGAGTTCTCGTTGAGCAGCATCACCCGGTCGCCGCCGCGCACGCCGGCCGCGCGCAGCACCCGCTCCGCCGCGTCCACCGCCGCGCCGAGCCCGGCGTAATCCACCTCCCGGCCGTCGAAGTCGATCAGTGCCGGGGCCGTCGGGCGCTCCCGCCGCCAGCGGTCGGGCAGCTGGTGGATGCGGCGCGGGAAGGCGGCGAGGTCAACGGTTTCGTCGCCGCCGCCGCTCATGCCTGCGCCTCGCGGATCATGTTGCGGGCGATGACCAACTGCTGGATCTGGGTGGTGCCCTCGTAGATGCGGAACAGGCGGACG
The DNA here is from genome assembly GCF_039523075.1 of Caenispirillum bisanense. NCBI lineage: Bacteria > Pseudomonadati > Pseudomonadota > Alphaproteobacteria > Rhodospirillales > Novispirillaceae > Caenispirillum > Caenispirillum bisanense. The sequence goes on along the minus strand of NZ_BAAAEP010000023.1, from coordinate 27,437 downwards.
TCGCGGTAGAAGCGCTCCACGTCGTAGTCGGCGATGTAGCCGGCGCCGCCATGGATCTGCACGGCGCGGTCGGCGACGCGGCCGACCATTTCCGTCGCGAACATCTTGCAGCAGGCCGCTTCGGTGGAGACGTTGATGCCGGCTTCCTTGCGGCGCGCCGTTTCCTCCACCATGCAGCGGGCGGCGTAGCTTTCCGCCTTGCTGTCGGCGAGCATGGCCTGGATCAGCTGGAACTCGGCGATGGGCTGGCCGAACTGCTTGCGTTCTATGGCGTAGCGCAGGGCGTCCTCGATCAGCCGCTCGGAGACGCCGCAGCACACGGCGCCGATGTGCAGGCGGCCGCGGTCGAGCACCTTCATCGCCGTCTTGAAGCCCTGGTTGAGGCGCGCCGGGCCGCCGATGATGGCGCTGTCCGGCACCCGCACATCCTCGAAGATGACGTCGCAGGTATGGGCGCCCTTCTGACCCATCTTCTTGTCGACAGGGCCGAGGCTGATGCCGGGCAGGTTCGCATCGACCACGAAGGCGGTCACGCCGCGGGCGTCGCGGCTTTCGGGCTCGGTGCGGGCGAAGACGGTGAAGACGCCCGCCTGCGGCGCATTGGTGATGTAGCGCTTGGTGCCGTTCAGGATGAAGTCGGTGCCGTCGCGCCGCGCGCTGGTGCGCAGCGAGCCAGCGTCGGAGCCGCTGTTGGGCTCGGTCAGGCAGAACGAGCCGATCAGCTCGCCGGCCGCCAGCTTGGGCAGGTAGTGGGCCTTCTGCTCGTCGGTGCCGTCGATGACGATGCCCTGCGAGCCGATGCCGTTGTTGGTGCCGATGAGCGAGCGGAAGGCCGGCGACGTGCGGCCGAGGCGGAAGGCCACCTGCACCTCTTCGCTCATGGTCAGGCCGAGGCCGCCGAACTCCTCGGGGATCGACAGGCCGAACAGGCCGAGGTCGCGCATCTCCTGAATCACGTCGTCGGGGATGCGGTCCTCTTCCGCCACGCGCTGTTCCAGCGGGCGGAGGCGCTGCTCGACGAAGCGGCCGACGGTGTCGAGGAGCTGGTTCAGGGTTTCGGTGTCCAACGCCATGATCTCGGACCTTCCTCGTGTTTATTTTGCATCGTGAAAAACAGTTTCGAAAAACCTGTTGCCGCCGACGGTGGCACGATCTACGATGCCCGTCAAGAATACGAAATTGAATTTCGTAGAACGAAACAAGGGAGGATCGGATGGCGGAACCCGCCGTGCTGCGCGAGACCCTGGACGGAGGCGTCGCCCTGCTGCGCCTGAACCGGCCGGAGGCGCGCAACGCCCTGTCCCCGGCCCTGCGCGAGGAGCTGGCGGCCCACTTCACCGCACTCGCCGCCGACGAGTCGGTGCGCGCCGTGGTGCTGACTGGCGGGTCGGACGTCTTCGCCGCCGGGGCCGACATCAAGGCCATGGCCGAGGCCTCGCCCACCGACATGATGCTGCGCGCCTCCGAACGCCTGTGGGCGCCGGTGAAGGACTTCCCGAAGCCCCTCGTCGCGGCCGTCAACGGCTGGGCGCTGGGCGGCGGCTGCGAGCTGGCCATGCATGCCGACGTCATCGTCGCCGGAGAGGGGGCCAGGTTCGGCCAGCCGGAAATCAAGGTCGGCATCATGCCCGGTGCTGGCGGCACCCAGCGCCTCGTGCGCGCCGTCGGCAAGTTCAAGGCCATGAAGATCCTGCTCACCGGCGAGCCGGTCACCGCCGCCGAGGCCGAGGCCATGGGCCTGGTGACGGAAGTGGTGCCCGACGACCGCACCCTCCACCGCGCCGTCGAGATCGCGGCCAGCATCGCCCGCCTGCCGCCACTCGCCGCCCGCAAGATCAAGGAAGCGGTGCTAGCCGGCGCCGACCAGACGCTGGACGCCGGCCTGCTCATCGAGCGTCAGGCCTTCCAGCTGCTGTTCGACACCGCCGACCAGAAGGAAGGCATGGCCGCCTTCATCGAGAAGCGCCGCCCCACCTTCACCGGCCGCTGAGCCCTGTCGACCAAGGAACCCGCCGTCATGACCGCTCCGTCGACCGTCCTCGACGCCGCCCGCCCCGATCTCGTCCTTGGCATCGTCGGGGCCGGCATCATGGGGCGCGGCATCGCCCAGATCGCCGCCGAGGCCGGCATCACCGTGCTGCTCGCCGACGCCCGCCGCGAGGCGGTGGACGAGGCTTGCGCCTTCGTTGCCGACATGCTCCGCCGCAAGGCCGCCAAGGGCACGCTCACCGAGGCCGAAGCCGAGAAAGCCGCTTCCCGCGTGCACCGCACCGACGCCGGCCCGGACGCCGGCTATGCCGCCTTCACTCCCTGCCATGTGGTGGTTGAGGCCGTCGCCGAGCGCATGGAGATCAAGCACGCCGTGCGCGACGGGCTGGAGGCGGCGGTGGATGCGCGCTGCATCATCGCCACCAATACCTCGTCCCTGTCGGTCACCGGATTTGCCGCCGGGGCGCAGAGGCCCGGCCGCATCGCCGGCTTCCACTTCTTCAACCCGGTGCCGCTCATGCGGCTGGTGGAGGTGATCGGCGGTACGCTAACAGAGACCTGGGCGGTGGATGCCCTCATGGCGCTCGGCCGCCGCCTCGGTCATTGGCCGGTGCTGGCGACCGACACGCCGGGTTTCCTGGTCAACCACGCCGGCCGCGCCTTCGGCACCGAGGCCATGCGCATCGTGAGCGAGGGCATCGCCTCCTTCGCCGACATCGACCGGGTGATGACCGAGGCCGCCGGCTTCCGCATGGGCCCCTTCGCCCTGCTCGACCTGACGGGCCTCGACGTGTCGCAGACGGTGATCGAGTCGATTTACCACCAGTATTACGAGGAACCGCGCTACCGCCCCAGCTACATCGGCAAGCAGCGCCAGATGGCGGGGCTCTACGGCCGCAAGACCGGCCACGGGTTCTATGAATACGCCGACGGCAAGCCCGCCATGCCGGCCGAGCCCGCCGTGCCGTCCGTCGCCGCCGACGCCCGCCCGGTGTGGGTGAGCGACCGCCACCCCGCCGCCGCCGAGCGCCTGCGCGCCGTGCTGCGCGAGGCCGGCGCCACCGTCGAAGCCGGCGACGCGCCCTCGGCGGAGGCGCTCTGCCTCGTCACCCCCTTCGGCGCCGACGCCACCACCAGCGCCGTGGATGAAGGGCTCGACGCCCGCCGCGTGGTCGCCGTCGACATGCTGTTCGACCTGCGCGGCCGCCGCACCATCATGGGCACGCCGATCACGGAAGCCACCTGCCGCGACCTCGCCCACGCCCTGCTCGCCGCCGATGGCAGCGCGGTGACGGTCATCCACGACAGCCCCGGCTTCATCGCCCAGCGCATGGTGGCCGGCATCGTCAACGTTGGCGCTGACATCGCCCAGCAGCGCATCGCCGCGCCCGAGGACGTCAACATCGCCGTCGAGGTGGGCCTCGGCTATCCGCGCGGTTCGCTGCGGTTCGGTGATGAGATTGGGCCGCGGCGCATCCTGGAGATCCTGGAAGCGCTGCACGCCTTCTACCGTGATCCGCGCTACCGCCCCAGTCCCTGGCTGAAGCGCCGCGCCCTGCTCGACGTGCCGCTGACCACCCCGGAAGCCTAACGCGCCCCCAGATCAAGACACGGACGGAACCGCCCCATGACCGACGCCTTCATCTACGACGGCCTGCGCACCCCCTTCGGCCGCCATGCCGGCGCCCTCGCGCCGCTGCGCACCGACGACATGCTGGCCCAGGTGCTGGCCGCCGTGGTCGCCCGCTCGCCCTTCGCCGCCGCCGCCATTGAGGATGTGGTGATCGGCTGCACCAACCAGGCCGGCGAGGACAGCCGCAACGTCGCCCGCAACGCCCTGCTGCGCGCCGACCTGCCCATTGAGGTTGCCGGCCAGACGGTCAACCGCCTGTGCGGGAGCGGCCTCGCCGCTCTCATCGACACCGCCCGCGCCATCCGCACCGGCGAAGGTGATCTTTATATCGCCGGCGGCGTCGAGGGCATGAGCCGGGCGCCCTTCGTCATGGGCAAGGCGGAAACGCCGTTCAGCCGTCAGGCGCACATCTACGACACCACCATGGGCGCCCGTTTCCCCAACCCGCTGGTGACCCGCCAGTACGGCGGCGACACCATGCCGGAAACCGCCGACAACGTGGCACGAGACCTCGGCATCTCGCGCGCCGAGGCCGACGCCTTCGCGCTCGCCAGCCAGACCAAGTTCGAGAGCGCCCGCGCCGCCGGTTTCTTCGATGCCGAAATCCTGGCCGCCGAGGTGCCGACCGGCCGCAAGTCGCCGCCCACCGTCGTCAGCGCCGACGAGCACCCGCGCCCCGAAACCACTCTGGAGGCCCTAGAGCGCCTGCGCCCGCTGTTCGACGGCGGCGTGGTCACCGCCGGCAATGCCTCCGGCATCAACGACGGCGCCGCCGCCCTCATCGTCGCCTCGCGGGCAGCCGGCGAGGCGGTCGGGGCCCGGCCGCGCGCCCGCGTCGTCTCCGGCGCCGTGGCCGGTGTGGAGCCGCGGGTCATGGGCCTCGGCCCGGTGCCGGCGGCGAAGAAGGCTCTCGCCCGCGCCGGCCTGACGCTCGCCGACATGGACGTCGTCGAGATCAACGAGGCCTTCGCGAGCCAGGTGCTCGGTTGTCTCAAGCTGCTCGACCTCGACGCCGCCGACAGCCGCGTCAATCCCAACGGCGGCGCTATCGCCGTCGGCCACCCGCTGGGGGCGTCGGGCGCCCGCCTCGCGCTCACCGCCACCCGGCAGCTGGAACGCACCGGCGGCCGCTATGCGCTGGTGTCCATGTGCATCGGCGTCGGCCAGGGGATCGCCGCCGTGCTGGAGCGCGTCGACGGCTAATTCCACTGTACGAAAATGAATTTCAAAAATAATTGACGGGGCCGCGATGAGCGTGACAAGGTCGCAGAAGGACGGAACAGCCTGGAGCCCTCCATCGGGGCCGGACGGCGACCGTCGGGCTCATCCGGCAAGGAGCGGCGGCGTGAGGAAGCGGCACCAGGTCCCGGACCTGACGCGGGAGATCGACCCGACCGAACGCGACCCCCAATTCGTCACCGCCCTGTCGCGCGGGCTGGAGGTGCTGCGCGCCTTCCGCCAGGGCGACACGGCGCTGGGCAACCAGGACATCGCCGCCCGCACCGGCCTGCCGAAGCCGACGGTCTCGCGCCTGACCTACACGCTCAGCCGCCTCGGCTACCTCACCTATCTGCCGGACGTCGGCAAGTACCGGCTGGGTATCGGCGTGCTGTCGCTGGGCTTCACCTGCCTCGGCAGCATCGGCGTGCGCGATGTCGCCCGGCCGCTCATGCAGGAGATGGCGGATTACTCCGGTGTCTCCGTCGCCCTCGGCACCCGCGACCGCATGAGCATGGTTTATGTGGAATGCTGCCGCGGCGACAGCGCCATCACCCTGGCGCTCGACGTCGGCTCGCACATCAAGCTCGGCACCTCGGGCATGGGCCGCGCTTACCTGGCCGGGCTGCCCGACGACGAGCGCAGCCACCTCATGGACCTGCTGGCCGAACACGAAGGCGACCGCTGGCCGCGCGTGCGCGACGGCATCGAGCAGGCGAGGGAGGATCTGCGCAGCCGCGGCTTCTGCCTGTCGGCCGGCGAGTGGAAGTCGGAAGTCAACGCGGTCGGCGTGCCGCTGCAGGTGGGGGAGGGGGCGCTCGCCTTTGCCCTCAACTGCGGCGGCCCGGCTTACATGCTGCCGCGCGAGCGGCTGATTGACGATATCGGACCGCGCCTTGCCGCGCTGGCGGATCGCATCCGCCAGACCATGGGCGTGGTCCGGCCGTGAGAGTCCGCCGCCTGTGCTGCAGGCGGCCCAGCAACGCCGGCGAAGACCGGCAGATGACGAAGAACCGGAGGAAGCGCATGACACTCGATACCATTCTGGGCCGGGTCGCCGCCGGCATCATCCTGTCTTCCGTCGCCCTCGGCACCGGGGCGCAGGCGGACACCTTTACTCTGGGCGCTCAGGTGCCGCTGACCGGCAACCTGGCCCGGGTCGGCACCGGCATGCACGAGGGCATCACCGTCGCTATCGACATGGCCAACCGGGAACTGGCGGGCCGGCACGAGTTCAAGCTCGCCACCATCGACGACGAGAGCAACCCGGCCAAGGCGGTGGCGGCGGTCGAGAAGCTGGCCTCCCAGGGGGTGGTGGCACTGACCGGCGGCTACGGCTCCAACATCATCGGCCCGGCCTCGGAAGCGGCGGCGAAAAGCAACCTTGTCTACATCACCTCGGGCGGCGTGGCGCCGGAACTGACCGAACGCGGCCTCGACACCTTCTTCCGCATCAACAACAGCGATGGATACGGCAAGGCCATGCTGGGCCTGCTGAAGGAGATGGGCGTCGCGAAGGTGTCCATCATCTACTCCAACAAGGAAGCCACCGACGAGATGGCCCACTTCGTCCAGAAGGGCCTGATCGACGCCGGCGTGGAGGTGGCGACGCACGAGTTCGATGCCTCCACCACCGACTTCAAGTCGATCGTGAACAAGGTGAAGCTGCGCGACCGGTCGGAAGCCATCGCCATGATCGGGTACGAGAACGACTATGTCGGCATTCTCCGCGCCGCCAGCGTGCTGAAGCCGGAGGCCAAGGCCGTCGTCGGGGTGTGGTCGCTCGCCACCAGCCAGATGAACCAGGAATTTCACGACCTCATGCAGAACGTCTACGGCACCTCGCTGCTGCCCTATCCGGTCAGCTTCTCGGGTGACGAGGCGGTGGCCTTCTCGGAAACCTACAAGACGCTGCACGGCAAGGAGCCCGATTACCTGGGCCAGTTTGGCTATGTGCAGACGCGCCTGCTCATTGACGCCGTGGTGGCGGCGGCAGAGAAGGGGGAAACCAACGGCAAGGCGGTGGCCCAGGCGCTCCGGGCCATCCAGGCCGATACCCTGATCGGCGAGGTAACCTTCAACGAGAAGGGCGACAACCCCAACTTCGCCCACCGCATGGGCCAGCACCAGGGCGACCGGGTGGAGATCGTCTGGCCGGCCGAGGCGGCCACCGCCGACAAGAGGTTCCCCGCCGTGCCCTGGTAAGGGAGCCGGGCCGGCGCCCCGCCGGCCCCGGACCTTCCCTGCCTCTCGCCCTTCCGTCCAACCCCTGGCTGCTGGGAACGGGACATGTTGGAACTGACGCTGCAGGCCGTGTATTCGGGCCTGCTGGCCGGCGGCTGGTATGCCATGGTCGCGCTTGGCCTCGCGCTGGTGTTCGGCACCATGCGCATCATCAATCTGGCCCACGGCGAACTGGTGCTGCTGGCCGCCTATGTCGCCTTCGAGATGGAACGCAGCTTCGGCCTCAACCCCATTGCCGCCATCCCGGTGGCGCTGGCGGTGGTGGGGCTCACGGCTCTGCTGGTCTATTTCCTGATCGGACGCATCCGCCACGACCGCGAGCTGAATTCGCTCATCCTCACCTTCGGCATCGCCATCGTGCTGACCAACGTGATCCTGATGGCATGGTCGGCCGACATCCGCTCCACCTCCGTAAGCTGGTTCATGGATGGCGCGGTGATCGCCGGCACCCTGTTCAGTATGAACAGCGAAATCCTGTTCTTCGGTACCGGCGTGGCCCTGGTGGGGGCGACCTACTGGTGGCTGAACCATACCTGGCACGGACGGGCGCTGCGGGCGGTGTCGTCCAACCGCAATGCCGCCATGCTGATGGGGGTGAACCCGGCGCGGGTGGAGGCAATGTCCTTCGCCGTTTCGGCGGTGCTCGCCACTGTGTCGGGGATCGCGCTCTACACGGCGTCCGTCGTCTTCCCCGCCCTTGGCCACGGGCTGACCATCAAGGCCTTCGTCATCACCGTGCTGGCCGGGCTCGGATCGGTTCCCGGCGTGCTTCTGGGGGCGGTGATCCTGGGTGTCGGCGAGACCATGACGGCCACCTTCGCCAAGCCGTCGCTGCAGGAACTGACCGGCATGGTCATCTTCCTGCTGATTCTGTTCCTGCGGCCGTCGGGCCTGTTCGGGCGCAAGGGGGTGGGCAAATGATGGTGATGCGCTCCGGCCTCCTGCTCGCCTTCCTGGCCGTCGCCTATGTCGGCGTGCCGCTGCTGTTCGGCGGCATGGACTATGTGATGAGCCTGGTGATCGCCGCCCTGACCATCGCCGGCATCGCCGTTGCCTGGGCGCTGCTCGGCAACCTCGGGGGTCTCGTCAGCTTCGGCCATGCGGCCTTCTTCGGCGTCGGTGCCTATGTCTCGGCGCTGCTGGTGATGGATCACGGCTGGCCGGTGCTGACGGCGATGGTCGCCGGCGGGATCGGCGCCGCCGTGGCCTCCCTCGCCACCATGCCGGCGCTGCGCCTGCGCGGACCCTACTTTGCTCTGGCGATCCTGGCCTATGCCCACATCTTCAAGATCCTGGCGGTGGAGTTCTCCTCCATCACCGGCGGCGCCCGCGGGCTGTTGAGCATTCCCGGCTTCCCGACCATCCTCGGCCTCGACCTCGCCAGCAAGACCGGCGCCTACCTTCTGATCCTGAGCATCGTGCTGGCCTGGATGGCGGTCTACCACGCCATCCGCCGCAGCACCTGGGGCCTCGCGCTCCGGGCCATGCACGACAGCGAGCTGGCGACGCGGGTGGTCGGCGTGCCGTCGACGCACCTGAAGGCGGTGATGCTGGTAGTGTCGGCCTTCATGACCGGCGTTGTCGGCGCCTTCAACGCCCACCAGATCAGCTTCCTCGACCCGGAATACGCTTTCTCAGGCACCTGGACCGTGCTGCCCATCGCCGCGGCCATCTTCGGCGGCTACCGCACCGTGTGGGGGCCGCTCATGGGGGCGCTGGTGGTCTATCTGCTCGATCAGCTGGTGTTCAAGGAGATTATGCCGAGCGGCCACCAGCTGGTGTTCGGCGTGCTGCTGGGCGCCATGATCCTGCTCAGCCCGCAGGGCCTGATGCCGCTGCTCGCCCGCCTCGGGGTCGCGCGCCCACACCGTGCGACGGCCGGCGTGGCCGCATCCCAAGCCACGCCACCCCAAGCGACGGAGGACAGCAATGCTCGTGCTTGACGATGTCTCGATGAACTTCGGTGGCGTGGCGGCGCTGCGCAACGTCACCTTCTCCATGGGCGAGGGCGAGACGCTCGGCCTCATCGGCCCCAACGGCGCCGGCAAGACGACGCTGTTCAACGTCATCTCCGGCGTGCTGACGCCCAGCGCCGGGCGACTGGAGTTCGCCGGCAAGCCGCTGCTGAAGGCGCCCAACTGGCGGCGGGCGCGCCAGGGAATCGGCCGAACCTTCCAGATCCCGCAGCCCATGCACGAGCTGACGGTGCGCGAGAACCTGATGGTCGCCCAGCGCTTCGGCGCCGGACGAGCGGATGAGCGCCGCATCGACGAGATCCTCGACCTCCTCGACCTGACCGCCAAGCAGGACGTGGACGCCGCCCACGGCCTCGCGCTGACCGAGCAGAAGGCGCTGGAGGTCGGCAAGGCGCTGGCGGTGGAGCCGCGCCTGCTCATGCTCGACGAAGTGCTGGGCGGCCTCGAAACCGCCACCAAGCGCGCCTTCGGCCGGACCCTGCAGCGGGTGCGGGAACGCTACGGCCTGACCATGATTGTCATCGAACACGACATCGAGACCATCAAGACCCTGTGCCCGCGCGTCGTGGTGCTGAACTTCGGCGAACTTATCGCCGACGGCACCCCCGACGAGGTCTTTAACGACGCCCGCGTCATAAGGAGCTACACCGGTGACAGCGCTGCTTGACGTCCGATCCCTGCGCGCCGGCTACGGCAGCATCAACGTCCTGTGGGACGTCGACCTGACCGTGCAGGAAGGCCGCACCACCGTCATCGTCGGCCCCAACGGCGCCGGCAAGACCACCCTGCTGCGCGCCATGATGGGCCTGGTAAAGACGTCCTCCGGCGCCATCTCCCTGCACGGCGAGAGCCTGGCGCGCACCCGCACCTGGGACATCGTCGACCGTGGCGTGGTGATGATACCGGAAGGCCGCATGGTATTTCCCGACATGAGCGTGCTCGACAACCTGCTGATGGGCGCCTACCCCCGCAGCGGCCGGCCGCGCTGGAAGCAGAATCTGGAGCGCGTGTTCGACCTGTTCCCCCGCCTGCGCGAACGCCGCAGCCAGATGGCCGGCTCGTTGTCGGGCGGGGAGGCGCAGATGGTCGCCATGGGCCGCGGGCTGATGGAGGAACCGAAGGTGCTGCTCATAGACGAGCCCTCCCTCGGCCTTGCGCCCGTCATCGTCGACGAGATCTTCAAGATCCTCGCCGACTTGAAGGCGCAGGGGCTGACGGTGGTGCTGGTGGAGCAGAACACCAACCGCGCCCTCGCCCTGGCCGATGACGTCAACCTGATGCGGTCGGGCAAGGTGCTGCTGTCGTGCCCGGCACCGCAGGTGAACCTGGATCGCCTGCACGACCTCTACTTCGCGCGGGAGGCCGTGTAGCGGCCTATGGCGGCGGCGGCGTGGTCCACCATCGCTGACAATTCTGCCTCCGACGCGCCGTCGCGCGCCTGCACCGACATCCCCTGGATCATGGCGCCGACAAACCGCGCCAGGGAGCCGGGGTCCGTCTCCGGCTTCAACTGCCCGTCGGCAATGCCCCGTCGGATGCGGTCGGCGATGGCCGCCAGGGTGGCCGTGCGCAAGGCGGTGACGTGGTGCGCGAGGGGATCGTTCTCGACCGCGCAGGTCAGGACGGCGGTGGAGATCATGCAGCCCGGCGGCCGGTCGGGGGCCGCAAAGTCCCGTGCCGCCTCCCGCAGCACCCGCACCAGGGCCGTGACCACGTCCTCTTCCGCCAGCGCCTGCCGCGTCGAGGCGCCCATGGTCTCCTGGTACCACGTCAGCGCCTCCCGATAGAGGTCGGCCTTGGACGAGAAGGCGGCATAGAGGCTTTGCGGCGTTATGCCCATCGCGGCGGTCAGGTCGGCGATGGACGCCCCCTCATACCCCAGGCGCCAGAACGTCATGGCGGCGCGGGCCAGGGCTTCGGAGCGGTCGAAGGCGCGGGGGCGTCCCCTTGGGCGGGCGGGCCGTTCGGTATTTTTCACAATGATCCCTCTGGAATTTGCCGGCCGGATGCGATATCAGGAGTGATCGTTCCTTATATAGGTGATGCTGCCATGCGCACCAGCCTCTTTGCCCTTGCCCTTGCCCTCGCTGCAGCCACCGTCGCCACGGCGGAGGCCGCCGTTGACGACGCACTGGCCACGAAACTGGACCAGGTCATTGATACCGCCCTGGCGGAACAGCGCATTGTCGGCGCCGTCGTCCTGGTCGCCAGGGACGGCGAGGTGGTCTATCGCCGCGCCGCCGGCCTTGCCGATCGCGAGGCGGGGGTGCCCATGCGGGACGACGCGATCTTCCGTCTCGCCTCGATCACCAAGCCGATCGTCAGCGTGGCGGCCATGCGCCTTGTGGAGGAGGGGCGCCTGGACCTCGACGCCCCGGTGACGCGGTGGCTGCCCGACTTCCGCCCCGCGCTGCCCGACGGGTCGGAGCCGGTCATCACCGTGCGCCATCTGCTTCTTCATACCTCCGGCCTGTCCTATGGCTTTCTCGAACCGCCGGATGGGCCGTACCACAGGCTGAACGTCTCCGACGGCCTTGATCAGCCGGGCCTATCGCTCGCGGAGAACCTGCGCCGGCTGGCGGCCGCACCGCTTGCCTTTGCGCCGGGGACGCAGTGGCGCTACTCCCTGGGGACGGATGTGCTGGGGGCGGTTCTGGAGAAGGCCGAAGGAAAGCGCCTGCCCGACATCGTCAGGGAGAGGGTGACTGCCCCCCTGGGAATGGACAGCACCGACTTCGCGGTCGTCGATGGTGACCGGCTGACCCAGGCCTACGCCGATGGCGACCCGGCGCCGGTGCTGATGACCGATGGCATCGTCGTCTCGGCCAACGGCTTCGCTGTGACCTTCGCGCCGTCGCGGATCCTGGACCCAGGCTCCTACCCCTCGGGCGGCGCCGGCATGGCTGGCACGGCCGAGGATGTCCTTCGCGTTCTGGAGATGATCCGGCGCCAGGGCGAGCCGCTTCTGCGGCCGGCAACAGTGGCGGAGATGGCGGCGGACCACGTCGGGCCGCAGGCGGAAACGCAGGGGCCGGGGTGGGGCTTCGGCTATGGCTGGGCGGTGCTGGTCGATCCCGCCGCCGCCAACACTCCCCAGGCGGCCGGCACCCTGCAGTGGGGCGGCGCCTACGGCCATTCCTGGTTCGTCGACAGGACGAACGGGATTTCCCTGGTGGCACTGACCAACACGGCGTTCGAGGGCATGGCGGGGGCCTTCCCGACCGCCCTCCGCGATGCCCTCTACCAGCACGCCCCCATGATCGACTGACCGGGAGGGCCTCCCGCCGTCACGGCAGGCCGGCGAGGATCTTGTCCGGGGTGGCGGGCAGGTGGCGGATGCGGACGCCGCAGGCGTTGTAGATCGCATTGGTCACCGCCGCCGCCGCGCCGCAGATGGCCAGCTCGCCGATACCCTTGGCCTGCATGGGATTGACCCAGGGGTCGCGTTCCTCCAGCAGGTCGACGGCGATGGCCGGCACGTCGGCGTTCACCGGCAGGTGGTATTCGGCGAAGTCGTGGTTGACCATGTGGCCGTGGCGGGGATCGAACAGCAGTTCCTCGGTCAGGGCCATGCCGATGCCGAACACCATCGCCCCCAGGCACTGCGATCGCGCCGTCTTGGCGTTGAGGATGCGGCCGGCGGCGAAGGTGCCGTGCATGCGGCGCACCCGCGCCTCGCCGGTTACCGCGTTCACCGCCACCTCGGCGAAATAGGCGCCGTAGGTGGCCTGGCGGACCTTCTTCGCCACCGCGCCGGGGGTGACGTGGCCGATTTCGGCGAGCGTCTGCCCGGCCAGCAGTTCGGTCAGCGCCACCCGGCGGTTGCCGGCCACCGCCATGCCGTCCTTCAGGGTCAGGTCTTCCTCCTCGCACTCCAGCCGGTGGCAGAGGTCGCGGCGCAGCGCCTCGCACGCCAGGAAGACGGCGGTGCCGGTGGAGGCAGCACCGAACGACCCGCCGGAACCGGAGCCCGGCGGCAGGTCGGTATCGCCGAGGCGGGTGGTCACCCGGTCCATGGGCAGCCCGAGCATTTCCGAGGCGATCTGCGTCAGCACCGCATAGGTGCCGGTGCCGATGTCGGTCATGTCGCTTTCCACCTCGGCGCGGCCATCGGGCGTCAGGCGGACGCGGGCGCGCGCCTCCACCACCATGTTGACCCGCACCGCCGAGGCCATGCCGAGCCCGATCAGCCATTCGCCGTCGCGCACCTGTCCCGGCTGCGGCTGCCGGCGGTGCCAGCCGAAGGCCTCCGCCCCGTGGTCCAGGCAGCGCGCCATGGTGTGGGAGGAAAACGGCACCCCGCGCACCGGGTCTTGCGGCGGGATGTTGCGGCGGCGCAGCTCCACCGGGTCGATGCCGGCCGCTTCCGCCAGCTCGTCCATGGCGCCTTCCAGGGCGGTGTGGCCGACCGCTTCCCCCGGCGCCCGCACCGATCCGGCGCAGGTGCGGTTGAGGCGGGCCACCCGCAGGCCGGTGACGCGATGCTCGCCGCCATAGACGAAGGGCGTCGCCTGGGTGACCGGCTCGGCGAAGGCCTCGCCCGGCAGGTTGCCCACCAGAGCCTCGTGCCCGATGCCGATCAGGCGGCCGTCGGCATCGGCGGCGAGGCGGATGCGCTGGCGCGTCTCGCTTCTATGCATCGTGCATCCGAACACCTGCTGGCGGCTCAGCACCACCGAAACCGGGCGCTTCAGCTGCTGTGCGGCGATGGCCGCCGCCACTGCCTCGTGCGAGATGCCAAGCTTGGAGCCGAAGCCGCCGCCCACATAGGGCGCCAGGATGCGCACCGCATCGGGCTCCACCCCAAGGGCATCGGCCAGTTCCAGCCGGTTGAAGCGCAACATCTGATAGCTGCCGCGTAGGGTGAGAAGGCCGCCGTCCCACGCGGCGATGGCGGCGTGCGGCTCCATGGCGGCGCTGACGTGGCCCGGCGTGCGATAGACCACATCCAGGGCATGGGCCGCCTCCGCCATGGCGCGGTCGAGGTCGCCCCGGGCGGTCTGCTTGGCGTCGGGCGCATCGACCGGGGCGTCCGGGCTTTCCAGGTCGAGCACGGCGTCGTCGTCGCGGGCGTAGGAGACCTGCAGCGCCTCCGCCCCGTGGCGGGCCTGCTCGAAGCTTTCCGCCACCACCAGCGCCACCACCGGCTGGCCGAAGTAGGTGATCTGGTCCGGCCCCTGGGCCGGTGCCTTGGCGGCCATGCCCTGGGCTGGGTGGCGCAGCAGGCGGTCGTCGGTGATGACCGCCAGCACCCCCGGCAGCGCCGCCACCGCCTCCGCCCCGACGGCGGTGACGCGGCCCTTGGCGATGGCGGCCCGCACCAGCACGCCGTGGCAGAGGCCCTCGGGCTGCCATTCGTCGGCATAGGCGGCGGTGCCGGTGACCTTCAGCGGCCCCTCCGGGCGGTCCAGCGGCTCCCCCAGGGTGCCCTGGGCCATGTGGTCGAGGCGGTTGCGGTGGTCGGGCTCGTCGATGCGCAGAGAGGTGGTCATGCGGCAGTCTCCCGGGTCGCCTCGGCCAGCACGGCCTTGAGGGTGCGGCGGGTGAGGGGGATCTTGAAGTCGTTGCCGCCCTGGCCGCGGGCGTCGGCCAGCAGGCGGTCGGCGGCACGGTCGAACAGGGCGTCGGAGGGCGCCTCGCCGCGCAGCAGGTCTTCCACCGCCGGGTCGCGCCAGGGCTTGTGGGCGAGGCCGCCGAAGGCCAGCGCCGCGCGGTCGATGCGGCCGGCGTCGTCGAGCGTCACCACGGCGGCGACGGAGACCAGGGCGAAGGCGAAGGAGGCGCGGTCGCGCACCTTGCGGTACAGCTGCCGCCCGCCGGCCGGCGGCGGCAGGGTGACGGCGGTGATCAGCTCCCCCGGTTGCAGCACGGTTTCCACGTGCGGGGTGTCGCCCGGCAGGCGGTGGAACCCGGATAGCGGCACGCGGCGGCGGGTGCCCTCCGTCCCTTCCACCTCCACCACCGCATCAAGGGCGAGCAGGGCGACGGCCATGTCGCTCGGGTGGGTGGCGATGCAGTGGGGGCTGGCGCCCAGGATGGCGTGCAGGCGCGTCACCCCGCCGATGGCGCCGCAGCCGGAGCCCGGCTGCCGTTTGTTGCAGGGCATGGCGGTGTTGTAGAAGTAGTAGCAGCGCGTCCGCTGCAGCAGGTTGCCGCCGGTGGTGGCCTTGTTGCGCAACTGGGCACTGGCCCCGGCCAGCAGGGCCCGCGACAGCACCGGATAATCCCGCCGCACCCGCGGATCGGCCGCCAGGTCGGCGTTGCGCACCAGGGCGCCGATGCGCAGGCCGCCGTCGTCGGCGGCGGTGATCTCCCCCAGGTCCAGGCGGTTGATGTCCACCAGCCGCTCCGGCGTCATCACCTCCAGCTTCATGAGGTCGAGCAGGTTGGTGCCGCCGGCGATGATGGTGGTGCCGGCGGTACCGGCGGCCGCGGCGGCGTCGGCGGGGGAGGTGGCCCGGTGGTAGTCGAACGGCCTCATGCCCCGGTCCTCCCCGCCGCCGCATCGCGGATGGCGGCGACGATGTTGGGGTAGGCGGAACAGCGGCACAGGTTGCCGCTCATGCGCTCGGCGATCTCGGCGTCGGAGAACGGCGGCGGCGCCTCCAGGTCGTCGGTGACATGGCTCGGCCAGCCGGCGGCGATTTCCTCCAGCATGGCGGCGGCGGAACAGATCTGCCCCGGCGTGCAGTAGCCGCACTGGAAGGCATCGTGATGCAGGAAGGCCGCCTGCAGCGGCGACAGCGCCTGCGGCGTGCCCAGCCCTTCGATGGTGGTGATGCTGTCGCCGTCGTGCATGCAGGCGAGCGTCAGGCAGGCATTGATGCGGCGGCCGTTGACGATCACCGTGCAGGCGCCGCATTGGCCGTGGTCGCAGCCCTTCTTGCTGCCGGTGAGCCCCAGGTGATGGCGCAGGGCATCGAGCAGGGTGGTCCGCGGGTCCGCCTCCACCACGGTGGAGCGCCCGTTGACGGACAGTTCTGTGCGCATTGGCCGGTCCTCGCCTTGCGGTCGCGGTGCAGGAGTGCGAGAGGCCAACGCGCACCGCCCCGCCGGTGTTCGGCGGCGGGGTTCAGGGCTCCTCGATGAAGCGGGGGCCGGGGCCGCGGTCGCCGGCGCGGTCGTCGGGGTTGTGCAGCGGGCAGGCGGCCACCGACAGGCAGCCGCAGCCGAGGCAGGCCCCCATCAGGTCGCGCAGGCGGGTGAGGCGGCGGATGCGCTCCTCCAGCCGCTCGTGCCAGGCGGCGGCGAGCACCGCCCAGTCCTCCGCCGTCGGCGTGCGGCCGTCGGGCAGGGTGGCGAGGGCCTCGCGGACCTCCGCCAGCGGCACGCCGGCCCGCTGGGCGACGCGGATGACGGCAATGCGCCGCAGCACCTCGCGCGGGTAGCGGCGCTGGTTGCCGCCGGTGCGGGCGCTGCGGATCAGGCCGCGCGCCTCGTAGAAGTGCAGGGTGGAGACCGGCACGCCGGCCCGGCGCGAGACCTCCCCCACCGTCAGTTCGCGGACCGTGGCGGCGGGGGTGCGGCGGTTCATCGGTTGCTCCTTGACCTCAACCATGGTTGAGGATCTATCTCGGGTGCTCCTCGTCCATCCTCAAGGAGACCTGCGATGGAGCCCTTTGCCGGAAAGCGCGTGGTGGTGACCGGCGCCGGCCGTGATTTCGGCCGCGCGGTGGCGGTATGGCTGGCGCGGGAGGGGGCGCAGGTGGACCTGTGCGCCCGCGGCGAGGCCGCCGCCCGCCGCACCGGCGCCGACATCGCCCGCTACGGCGGCTCGGCCCGCGCCTACGGGTGCGACCTGGGCGACGCTGCGGCCATCCGCGCCTTCGCGGCGGCGCTGACGGCCGACCCGGCGCCGCTCGACATCCTGGTGCTGAGCGCGGCGCCGTGGCTGGAAGGGGGGCTGGACGACGGCGCCGACGATGCCGCCATCGCCGCCGCCCTGGCCGCCGGCCTGACCGGGCAGATCCTGCTGACGCGCGCCCTGCTGCCGGCCTTGCGACGGTCGGCGGCGCCGGACATCGTGGCCATGGTGTCGGTGTGCGGCCGCCCGGGCTTCACCGCCTCCGCCGCCCATCCGGCCTTCTATGCCGCCAAGCACGGCCTGTCGGGCTTCTGCGAGATCCTGGGCGCCCGCCTGCGGCCGGAGGGCTTCCGCATCATCGCCGCCTATCCCCCCGACTTCACCACCCCCGACCCCCCTGGCCCCCCACCGGGACGAGACCGCCGGCGAGCCGGGCCTGACCGGCGCGGCCGTGTGGGCGAGCCTCCGCCACGCCCTGCTGCAACCCCGCCCCTGCACCCTCTCCGCCCTCCACTTCGCCGGCCCGACGCGGGGGGTGTGAGGCGCGGTTGATGAGGGCCTGGCAGTGAGGGTGGGGGGAAGTACCCTCAACGGTCTGCGATGGGATGCCGTCTGCGCGCTTCAATGAGGCCCCCGCTCTGAGGGCGGGGGAAGCATTCTGCTTTACGGCCGCCAGGCACAGGGCCTCCGTCCGGCTTCAATGAGGCCCCGCTCTGATGTCGGGGGAAGGAACTCGGCGCCCTCGTCGCTCAATTCCAGGAACAGCGGGCTTCAATGGGGCCCCGCTCTGATGTCGGGGGAAGGTGTCGAGGCGGCCACGCCGGCGCAGCGCGTCTACGCTCTGCTTCAATGAGGCCCCCGCTCTGATGTCGGGGGAAGTCTCCCGGTTTCGACCCGCCTCCCGGAAGGCAAGGGGCTTCAATGAGGCCCCGCTCTGATGTCGGGGGAAGCCAATACATCGGTTAGTGACCAGCGACCGCAGACAGGCTTCAATGAGGCCCCCGCTCTGATGTCGGGGGAAGATCATGCGGGGCCTCCCGCGGTTGCGGCGGCCAGTCGGCTTCAATGAGGCCCCCGCTCTGATGTCGGGGGAAGGGTCCGGTCCGGCTGGTGCTGTGGTCGGCGCGACAAGCTTCAATGAGGCCCCCGCTCTGATGTCGGGGGAAGGACGGCAAGGACGAGCGGACCTTCCTGGTGGGCGTCGCGCTTCAATGAGGCCCCCGCTCTGATGTCGGGGGAAGCGCAATCTGGTGCTGGCTGAGCGGCGCGAGCACTCGCGGCTTCAATGAGGCCCCCGCTCTGATGGCGGGGGAAGAGGCCCGCGCCGGCGTTCCCGCCGACATCCTGGCCCGCCGGCTTCAATGAGGCCCCCGCTCTGATGGCGGGGGAAGCCTCGTGCGCCTCGTGCCCGGGGTGGCCGCAGCCCGCCGCGCTTCAATGAGGCCCCCGCTCTGATGGCGGGGGAAGGGCGGTTGGATTTTCCTCCCGGTCTTCACCCCTCTTCCCGCAGAATCGCGAGCGGGGGTGGTGAGAGGTGAGCGCCGACGCCGGAGATCCTCGCCGGCAACCGGTCGCACCCGGGTATTCTCACGCCTTCACAATGTTCTAGAGCCACGCGAGCGAGTCCCGTCTCGGCGGTGCCGGGGGGCCGTTCGCGTTTGCGGGGCGGGTACCGCCGCGTGTGGCAGTCTACACGATGATCGGCTCGCGCGGTACTGGGTCGAACGTGCGCCCCAGGCTTTCCACCCGCGGCTTGACCCGGTCGGCGGGACCGAGGTCGAGGATCAGGACGTGGTCGGCGTTGTGGTTGATGATCTCGTCGCAGGCCGCCTTCAGCTCCGCCAGCCGGCGGCGGCTCATGCGGCACTGGAAGACCGAGAACTGAAGCCACGCGCCGTAGCCGTGCATCAGCTTGAACAGCCGGCGCCAGCGCTTGCGGTCGGAGATGTCGTAGCTCACCACGAACAGGTGCTCGTCGTCGGCCATGGCGGCGGTCTCCTCTGGCGCTGGGCTTCAGCGGGGGATGATGTGCGGGTACTCGGCGATCTCCCCGGCCAGGTGGCGGCCGAGCAGGCGGGCCTGAACCTCCAGCAGGCGGCGGTAGGAGACGCGGTAGCCGAACACCGGATGGGTGATCTCTTGCGACAGCCGCCGCTCGAACGCCGCGATGACGGTGCGGCGGCCGCCCGGCGTCAGGGTGGCGGAGCCGCCGCCGGTGATGAAGTCGCGGGCCTTGATCTCGCCGGTGTTGATCAGCTGCAGCGCCACGCTGTCGGCGATCAGCGGCCGGAACGGCTCCATCATGTCCAGCGCCAGCGCCGGGCGGCCGTAGCGCGGCTGGTGGTAGAAGCCGCGGAAGGGGTCGAAGCCCACCGCCGAAAGCCGGATCGTCCACGCCCGCGCCAGCATGGAATAGAGGAACGACAGCAGCGCATTGACCGGATCGGCCGGCGGCCGGCGGCTGCGGCGGGCGGGGTCGAAGGCGGGCACCGGCCCTTCTGGCGGGCGCAGCAGCGTGCCCCAGCACCCGAAGGCCCGCGCCGCCGCCGAGCCCTCCACCCCCAGCAGCGTCTCCAGCGACGGCGCCGCCAGGGCCGCCTTGCGGTCGCGGCTGAGCTTGTCCAGCACCTCCGCCGGGGCCGCCCCGTCGGCGCCGCGGGCATTGCGGCGGATGAGCGTGCGGGCGTTGGCGATCTTGGCATCCACCAGCCCGCGGGCGAAGCGCAGGCAGAAGGCGGGGTCGAAGCTGGCGCGGTACTGGTGGGTGCGCAGCTCCACGTTCTTGTGGCCCGACGACACGCTGTGGCCGAGGAACCAGCCGCCATAGCTGTGCCAGCTGACGGGAATTTCCCGCCGCAGCAACTCGTGCAGGGCGGGGGCGGTGAGCGACACGTTGCCCATCAGCACCACCTCCGACACATCCACCAGCCGCGCCTCGGTGCGGCTTTCGGTGCCGGTGTCGTCGTCGCGCAGGGTGACGACCAGGGTGTGTTCGGACTTGCCGATGCGGGCGCCGTTGGCCTGCACCACCAGCGGCAGCGCCTCGTCGCGGCCGGCGGCGAGCGGGCGCGGCTCCGACTGGCGGCCGCGCAGCCAGCCCACTTCGTCCGGCAGGCAGATGGCGTTGAGCGAGCAGCGGATGCACTTCGGGCTGTCGGACAGCGGCGGCGGAATGTGGCCGCTAGCCGCCATCAGCCGCAGGCCGGAGACGGCGGCATGGGCCTCCGCCTCCAGGTCGGCGTCGAGCGGCACCCGCACCCGCTCGCGGCTGGCGGCGAAATAGAGGATGCCCTCGTCGCACTGGAAGCCGGCCTCGCGCAGCAGCAGGCATTGCAGGGCGACCTGGACGCGCTCCGGTGCATGGGCGCGCTTCTCCACATGCGGGCGCTTGCCGCGCTTGTAGTCGACCGGCGCGACGCGGGCCCCGTCGCCCTCCACCAGATCCAGCTTGGCGGTGATGCCGAGGGTGTCCGAGGTCAGCCAGACGGAGCGGGCATGGATGCGCTCCGGCGGTTCGTCCTCGGCCGGCGGTTCGGGGGTGGGGTCGGCCTTGCCGTCGGTGCGGCGGTGGACGGTGCGGCCTTCCACCGTGTCGGCGCTGTCGGACCATTCCCCCTGCACCCACTCCAGATAGGCGAGGCGCGGGCAGTAGACGAATTCGTTGACCATGCGTACCGGCAGCGGCGGCACGTCCACAGTCTTGCCGCCGGGGAAGGCGAGGGGGAGTTCCGGCTGCCAGGGGCCGGAGCGGGAGCCGGCGGCGGTGCCGCTACCGGGGCCGCTGCCGCTGTCGGGACCGTCGCTGCCGTCGTCGTCGACCATGGCGGCGCCCTCCCTAGGCCGGCGCGTCGCCGCCGGGTGCGGCCATGGCGCTAGGGAAAGCAACGGCAGAGCGGGCGGGCGGCAGCGGCGGCATGGGCGACTCGGGCCTGATCTGTGGGATGCTCATGATTGCCGCACGACGCAAACGGCGCCATATGCCCTGCGGCATACGAGCTTTTCCCAGATTTACTACCTAAGAAGGTGATACCCGGCCTGTGGCCGATCAGCTGCCTCTGCCATCGGGCGGTGGAACCCGCGGCCGGCTCGGCAGTTGGCGTAGATGCTTCAAGGCTATATAGTCAACCGCAGGGCTCTGGTATGTGGCCGTGGGAAGCCGCACAACCGTATCGTTATCCTATGGGAGGGATAGTTACATGAAGAAGACCCTGATGGCGGCGGCCGTCGCCGTTGCGAGCATGGTGGCCGCGCCGATGGCGCATGCCGAGCAGTTCATCACCGTGCTCACCGGCGGCACCTCCGGCGTCTACTACCCGCTGGGTGTGGCGCTGTCGAAGGTCTATGCCGATGCCATTCCGGACGTCCGCACCAGCGTGCAGGCGACCAAGGCGTCCGTCGAGAACCTGAACCTGCTGCAGCAGGGCCGCGGTGAAGTCGGCTTCTCGCTGGGCGATTCGGTGGCCGATGCCTGGGCCGGCAACGAGGAAGCGGGCTTCCGCAACAAGCTGGACAAGCTGCGCGGCCTGGCGGCCGTGTACCCCAACTTCATCCAGATCGTCGCCCGCAAGGACAGCGGCATCACCACCCTGGAAGACCTGAAGGGCAAGCGCATCTCCGTCGGCGCGCCCAAGTCGGGCACCGAACTGAACGCCCGCAAGGTGTTCGGCGCCGCCGGCATGACCTACAAGGACTTCGGCAAGGTGGAATACCTGCCGTTCGCCGAAAGCGTCGAGCTGATGAAGAACCGTCAGATCGATGCCACCCTGCTGTCCGCCGGCCTTGGCGTTTCCGCCATCCGCGACCTCGCCTCGGTCACCGACATCACCATCGTCGCCGTTCCGGCCGATGTGGTGGAGAAGATCGGCGAGCCGGTGTTCATCGCCGAGAACGTGCCGGCCGGCACCTACAACGGCGTCGACCAGGACGTCCCGACCGTCGCCATCATCAACTTCCTCATCACCCACTCCGACGTGCCGGAAGAGGTGGTGTACGAGATGACCAAGCAGATGTTCGAGAAGAAGGCCGAGCTGGTCTCCGCCCACTCCGCCGCCAATGGCATCGACATCGGCACCGCCGCCAAGGGCATGCCGCTGCCGCTGCACCCGGGCGCGGAGCGCTTCTACAAGGAACAGGGCGCCCTGTAAGCGGCGCACCTGATCCGCATGGGATGGCGGCGGCCTGGAAACGGGCCGCCGCCTCCTGCTTTCCGACCGCGGCCGGTTGCCCGTGGTCAGCGTCTTCCCGCCGATCCCGCTGCCCGCAGCCCTAAGAGCACGGAACCGACAGTCCATGTCCACCGGGACCCCTTCCGAGCCCGTCACTCCCGCCGAGCGGGAAGCCGACGCCGGCGTCATGCACATCAGCCTGGGCGAGCGCACGACGCTGCTCGGCAAGCTGATCTTCTTCATCGCCATCGCCTTTTCTACGTGGCAGATCCTCACCGCCGCCGGCATCATCGCCCAGAGCACGCTGGTGGTCCGTTCGGTCCATGTCGGCTTCGTGCTGCTGCTGACCTTCATCCTGACGGCGCGCATGCGCACCAGCAAGGGCGTGCAGTTCTGGTTCGATGCCCTGCTGGGCGTCACCGGCTTCGTGCTCGCCTTC
Source organism: Caenispirillum bisanense (assembly GCF_039523075.1). Taxonomy (NCBI): domain Bacteria; kingdom Pseudomonadati; phylum Pseudomonadota; class Alphaproteobacteria; order Rhodospirillales; family Novispirillaceae; genus Caenispirillum; species Caenispirillum bisanense. The sequence goes on along the minus strand of NZ_BAAAEP010000023.1, from coordinate 4,969 downwards.
TATCACTGGGTGTTTGAAGGCGACATCATCTGGCGGTCCGGCGACCCCAACCTGACCGACATCGTCATCGGCTGCATCACCGTGGTGCTGGTGTTCGAGGCGGCCCGCCGGGTCATGGGCATCGCCCTGCCGATCATCTGCGCCCTGTTCCTGGCCTATGCGCTGCTGGGCGAATACCTGCCGAGCCCGCTCAATCACCGCGGCTATTCCTTCGCCCAGGTGGTGGACCAGATGTACCTGGGGCACGAGGGCATCTTCGGCATCCCGACCTATGTGTCGGCGACCTACATCTTCCTGTTCATCGTCTTCGGCTCGTTCCTGGAACGCGCCGGCATCATCAAGCTGTTCACCGACATCTCCATCGGATCGGTCGGCCACACCCAGGGCGGCCCGGCCAAGGTGGCGGTGGTCAGCTCGGCGCTGATGGGCACGGTGAACGGGTCGGGCGTCGCCAACGTGGTCACCACCGGCCAGTTCACCATCCCGATGATGAAGCGGTCGGGCTTCCGCCCCGCCTTCGCCGGCGCCGTCGAGGCCACCGCCAGCATGGGCGGCCAGATCATGCCGCCAGTGATGGGCGCCGTCGCCTTCATCATGGCGGAGACGCTGAACGTCGCCTATGTCGACGTCATCAAGGCGGCCATCATCCCGGCCATCCTCTACTTCGGCACCGCCTTCTGGATGGTGCACCTGGAGGCGGCGCGCCTCGGCCTGCGCGGCATGTCCAAGGACCAGCTGCCGAGCGTCAGCAAGGCCATCACCGGCAGCTGGTACCTGCTGCTGCCGCTGGCGGTGCTGGTGTTCCTGCTGTTCGCCGGCTTCACGCCGCTGTTTGCCGGCACCGTCGGCCTCGGCTTCACTGCCATCATCATCATGGGCTCGGCGCTGTCGGCGCGGTTCCGGGTGATGGCGCTGCGCTATGTGTTCTGGGTGGTGATCGGCGTCGTCGGCTGGCTCGCCTACGACAACAACATGCTGCCCTACATGCTGCTCGGCACCGTCGCGGTGCTGGTGGGCGGCCTGTTTCTGGTCAAGGGCGGCCGCCAGACCCTGCGCATCTGCCTGGAAGCCCTGGGCGAGGGCGCCCGCAACGCCCTGCCGGTGGCGGTCGCCTGCGCCCTGGTGGGTGTGATCATCGGCACCATGACGCTCACCGGCGCCGCCACCAACTTCACCCGCGTCATCGTGGCGGTCGGCGAGAACAACCTGTTCCTGTCGCTGGTGCTGACCATGCTGGCGTGCCTGATCCTCGGCATGGGCATCCCGACCATCCCCAACTACATCATCACCAGCTCGCTGGTCGGGCCGGCGCTGGAGAACCTGGGCGTGCCGCTGATCGTCAGCCACATGTTCGTGTTCTACTTCGGCATCCTGGCCGACCTGACGCCGCCGGTGGCGCTGGCCGCCTTCGCCGCCGCGCCCATAGCCAAGGCCCCAGGGTTGAAGATCGGGTTGCAATGCCTGCGCATCGCCATCGCCGGCTTCGTGGTGCCCTACATGGCGGTCTACACCCCGGCCCTGATGCTGCAGGACGGCGGCCCCATGGCGGAGGCCATCGGCTACTGGCCGGCGGTCGCCTACGTGGTGCTGAAGGCGGCCATATCGGTCGGCCTGTGGGGCGCGGCCTCCATCGGCTTCCTGTTCGTCCGCATGCCGTGGTGGGAACGGCTGTGGGCGGCGGTGGCGGCCTTCACGCTGGTGGTGGCCATGCCCATCACCGACGAGATCGGCTTCGCCCTGGCGCTGTCCTTCATCGCCTTCCAGGTGTTCGTCCGCCGCCGCCAGCAGCAGAGCCCCGGCGCGGTGGCATGAGCGCGGCCGCAGCCGCCCTCTGCATCGGCCTGCTCGGCACCGCCGCCCCCGTGGCGGCGGTGCCGGCGCCGGCCTTCACCCTCAGCTGGACCCATTCGGTGGAAAAGGTGGTCTGGCGCGAGTCCTACCGTGTCCGCCCCGACGGGCTGCACCTGACGGAAGCCGCCGTGCAGGGCTCCGGCGCCGGCATGGAGCCGCCGCCGGAGGCCAGGCGGGTGGATGGCTGGTACGTCTATGCTCCCGACCGCACGGTGGCGGAGATCGTCATTCCCGACAGCGACTTCACCGCCGCCATGACGCTGTGTGCCGATGGCCGCTGCGCCCCGGTGGCGGCCTGGGCCGAACGCCCGGCCGGCGATGCCCGGCCGGTGCGGCTGTGGCCGTGCGGCGACTGATTCTCCCCTGACCCTGCCGGCTGGCAGGGGCGGCCCGCGGAGGCGGCGGGCAAGGTGGCGAGGTTCTTCCGTTGCGTGGAGTCCTCGTCGTGACCAATCCCTCTGACTTCCCCTTCATGCCGTCGCCCTACCCGCTGGTGGACGGCCTCGGCCCCCGGTTCCTGACCGGCACCGCGGCGAAGCGGCGCTTGCCGTCGCCAGCGCCCGGCGCCCGGGTGGAGGCGGGAGTGGCGGCGCTGCCGCCCGATCCGCCGACCCCGGCACCGTCGTCGTCCGTGAACGGGCAGATCCAGCGCATGCTGCTCGCCATCTCCGACGAGATCGCCATGAGCGCGCCGTTGTGGCCCGTCTTCCAGGCCATCATCATCCAGATGCCCAACACCGCGTTCGTGGTGCTGGTGGAGGAGGAGGCGCGCCAGATCGTCTCCCAGTGGCTGACGCTGCAGGGGCCGGTGGTCAACGGTCGGGTGACGTTGGTCGACTGGCAGCAGAACGAGGACGGCGATCCGCCGCTCACCGGCTGGGTGCAGGACCCTTTCATCCCCGCCGTTTACGGCGGACAGCGCCCGCCGACGCAGCTGCTGGTGCCGCAGGGCAGCGACGACCCCATTCCCATCCAGCTGGCCGCCGATCAGGCGCTGGAGCTGGAACGGGCCGTGACGCCGGTGGCCTTCGAAGGCGGCAACCTGCTGTTCGACGCCGGCCGCTATTGCATCGGCCTCGACACCATCGACCAGACGCAGGCGCTGATCACCAACGGCACCATCCCGCCGGCCCCGCATGGAGTGGGGGCCGACGGCTACATCACCAATCTCTACCACCGTTATGTGGACGGCACCCGCGATCCCTGCCGCATCGGCCTGCCCGATGTGACCTATCCGGCCCAGCAGACGCGGGAGATCATGGTCAACGGCCATCCCTATGACGAAACCGTCTACTTCGGCAATCTGGAGGGCACCCACCAGCCGATCTTCCACATCGACATGTTCATCACCCTGCTCGGAAGGGATGAGGCCACCGACAGCCCGCTGGTGCTGCTCGGCAGTCCGATCCAGGCGCAGGACCTGATGTATGACGAGGTGGAGACGCCGCCGGAGGCCCTGGCGGACGGCTTCGATGCCATCCAGACCCAGCTGCAATCCTATGGCTACGTGGTCCGTCGCAACCCGCTGCCGCTCATGTACCTGGACTTCCCGCCCGACGAGGGGAACGAGCGGGGCGAACGCCGCTGGTTCTTCGCCTCCTACAACAACTGCATCGTGGAGGTGACGGAGACGTCGAAGACGGTGTGGATGCCGACCTATGGCCAGGGCTACGGTGAATGGGAACCGCGGCTTGCCCGGGTCAACGACGCCAACGAGGCGCTGTTTCAGGAACTGGGCTTCACCGTCATCCGCATGCCGGACTGCACCATGCTGGCCTGTGACGCCGGCTCCATCCACTGCGTCGTCAACTACCTGCAGCGGGGCTGAAACGTCACCGCCGGCGCCCGCGGGAAGCGGTGCGCCGGCGGCGGTGCGGTCGCGGCGGTGGTCAGCGGACGACCGTGCCGGCGTCTTCGTCCCACCGCCACGGCGGCGGGTCGTTGGCGAGGTCGACGGCGCCGACCCAGTGTTCGGGCGTCGTCGACTCCAGCCAGTCGGCAAAGCCGGCCAGCAGCGCCTCGCCGTGGCGGGTGGGGGCGAGGCGGCCGTCGGGGTCGCGCTGCAGGGCCGGGCGCGGCGCCTGTTCCAGCCGGCGCAGCACCGCCTCGAACATCAGTCCGCCGAGGAAGGGCTGCGGGTCGATGTCCTGCACGGCGCGGAACAGGTCCGACGGCGGTGCCGCCTGATAGGCGGCGGCGCGCAGGGCCAGGCGCTCGGTCAGCGACAGGCCGTCGCGGGTCCACGGCAGTTCCTGCAGGTGCCGGCGCAGGGCCGGGGCGAGGAACGGCAGCTCCGCCACGCCGTCGGCCGCCAGCGCCGCCACTTCCGCCGGATCGGGGGAGCGGAAGGCGTTCCAGGCGGTGGCGGCGGCGGCCAGCATCGCGTCCGTCACCGGTCGGGCGGTCGGCACCAGCGCCGCCAGATGCTCAGGCTCCAGCTGGCCGAGGCCGATGAAGCGATCCACCGCGGGATGCCGGTCGAGCGTCACCAGCGCCATGGTGCCGCCCGCCTTCTGCGGGTTGCGGCGGAACCACGCCAGCAGGCGGATCAGGCAGGCCTGGTCGTAGAGGTCATGCTCGAACCACAGCAGCAGGTGGTCGCGGTCGCGGGCCTGCTTCAGCCCGTCCCACTCCGCCAGCAGCTTGCGGCGCGCTTCGCCGAATGGCATGCCGTATTCGCGGGTGATGAAGTGGGCGCGGCGTTCGATGAGCGCATCGCCCGAGTCCACCATGCCCGGCGGCAGCGGGCCCTGGCAGACGGGATCGGAAAACTCCAGGTAGTCGCCGACGATGCCGCCGGCGACCAGCTTGTCACGGATGTCCGACCCACAGCGGATATGCAGGGTAGCGGGCGTGATCATCCACGCCTCCGGTTCTGTTGAACGGAAACTGGGTCCGACAAACGGACCCGGATGGCCACACCCTACCGGATAATCCCCCACGCTGAAAAGGCTCTAAATTTACCGGGGATTATTGCGCCGCATTATCTACATCTTTCGAATGGACGAAGGTTTCCGCCCCTCGACTTACTTCTTCCGGTTCGCCGCCTTGGCAAAGGCTTCCGCCAGGGCGCCGCCGAAGGCCCCCTGCGAGGCCGCATCCGGCTTGCCGCCGCCAC
>NZ_BAAAEP010000022.1:0-74594 GCF_039523075.1 Caenispirillum bisanense | reverse complement strand
CATGGTCTCGGCCAGGGTCTGGGCCGACTTCCAGGCCCGGTGGAGCACCGCCGCCCACCATCTGGCCGCCTTCGCCGCCGCCGTCACCGCGGTGGTGCCGGGCCGCCACCGCATCATCGACGTGGTGATGCCGCCGCACCGCATGCCGGCGTGGATCAACGAAGGCCGCTACGAGCACATGTCGAGCCACGGCGGGCGCGCCGCCGCCGGCTGGCAGCACCCCGGCCCGCCGCACGTCGCCCACCCGATCCACCAGGCCAATCCGCTGTCCACCGGCGCCGGCCCGTCGAACAAGAGGACGCCATGAGGAAGTTCCGCATCACCGTCGAAGGCACCGCCTACGACGTCACGGTCGAGGAGCTGGACGCCGCCGGCACCGCCCCTGCCCCCACCGCCGCGCCGGCCGCTCCGCCCCGTCCCGCTGCCGCTCCGGCTGCTGCCCCGGCCCCGGCTGCCGCCGCGCCGGCGCCGCAGAATGCGCCCGCCGCCCCGGCCGGGCCCGGCGACGTGGTCAGCCCGCTGGCCGGCACCGTGCAGAAGGTGGAGGTGGCGGTGGGCGATGCCGTCAGCGAGGGCCAGTCGGTGGTCACGCTGGAGGCCATGAAGATGCTCACCACCGTGCCCGCGCCGCGCCCCGGCACGGTCAGGGAGATCAGGGTCGCCGCCGGCACCACCGTGCAGGAAGGCCAGGTGCTGGTGGTGCTGGGCTGACCGCCCGGCCCGCCGGCCTGCCACCCTCCTTCCTCCCTCCCTCTCCCGCCGCTTTTCCCCGACAGCGCGAGCCAGCCGAGGCGACAGCATGGATACCCTCACGCACTTGTGGTCCCTCACCGCCTTTCCGTATGTCACCTGGCAGATGGGGGTGATGTGGGTGGTGATCGCCGGCCTGCTGTACCTCGCGGTCTACAAGAACTTCGAGCCGCTGCTGCTGGTGCCCATCGCCTTCGGGGCGCTGCTGGCCAACCTGCCCACCCAGGGGCTGGTGAACCTGCCCGACCCGGTGACGGAAACGGTCGGCGGCCTGTTCTATTACATCTCCCAGGGCGTCCACCTGGAGATCTTCCCGCCGCTGATCTTCCTCGGCGTCGGGGCGCTGACCGACTTCGGGCCGCTGATCGCCAACCCGCGCACGCTGCTGCTGGGGGCGGCGGCGCAGTTCGGCGTGTTCGCCACCTTCTTCGGCGCCATCATGATCGGCTTCACGCCGGAACAGGCGGCGGCCATCGGCATCATCGGCGGCGCCGACGGCCCGACCTCCATCTTCCTGTCCAACAAGCTGGCGCCGGAGCTGCTGGCCCCCATCGCGGTGGCGGCCTACAGCTACATGGCGCTGGTGCCGCTGATCCAGCCGCCGATCATGCGCGCCCTGACCACCCCCGCCGAACGCAAGATCCGCATGCGCAGCCTGCGCCCCGTCTCCCGCACCGAAAAGCTGATCTTCGCGGTGGTGGTGACGGTGCTGGTGATCCTGCTGGTGCCGGCGGCGGCGGCGCTGATCGGCATGCTCATGCTCGGCAACTTCCTGCGCGAGTGCGGCGTCACCGAACGGCTGTCGAAGGCGGCGCAGAACGAACTGATCAACGTCACCACCATCTTCCTCGGCGCCTCGGTCGGCATCACCATGACCGGCGAGCGGTTCCTGCAGGTGGAGACGCTGGGCATCCTGGTGCTGGGCGTGGTGGCCTTCGGCGTCTCCACGGCCTGCGGCGTCATCATGGCCAAGATCATGAACAAGCTGTCGAAGAACCCCATCAACCCGCTGATCGGCTCCGCCGGCGTGTCGGCGGTGCCGATGGCGGCGCGGGTGTCGCAGGTGGAAGGGCAGAAGGCCGACCCGCACAACTTCCTGCTGATGCACGCCATGGGCCCCAATGTCGCCGGTGTCATCGGCACCGCCGTCGTGGCAGGCTACTTCATCGCCCGTCTGGCCGGCTGAGGCCGCCCGCCCGGTCCCGGCAGGCAGCGGCGGCGGCGGACCTTGAACCGCCGCTGCGGGCGCCGCGTTGCCATGACCGTCGCCGCCACCACCTGACGGCAGACCGTCCAGTCCGGGAGGGGAGGAGACCATGCACACGCCGCGCGTCTATCTGGCAGGGCCGGAGGTGTTCCTGGCCGATGCCGTCGCCCTGGGCGAGGCCAAGAAGGCGCTGTGCGCCCGCCACGGCTTCACCGGCTGCTTCCCGCTGGACAACGACCTCGACCTGGGCGCCCTGGCGCCGCAGGACGCGGGGCTGGCCATCAGCCGCGCCAACGAGGCGCTGATGCGGCGCTGCGACCTCATCATCGCCAACATCACGCCGTTCCGCGGCCCCGGCATGGACCCCGGCACGGCGTTCGAGATCGGCTTCATGCGGGCGCTGGGGCGGCCGCTGTTCTGCTACACCGCCAGCGACCTGCTGCACGCCGAGCGGGCCGCCCGCTGGGCCGGCGCAGCGGCGCGGGTGCGCCCCGGCGTCGGGGTGGAGGACGTCGACGGCCTGCTGATCGAGAACTTCGGCATGGTCGAGAACCTGATGGTCGACGGCGCCGTGCTCGACAGCGGCGGCTGCATCATGGTCCCCGACTCGGCGGAGCCGCAGCCCGACTACCACGACCTCAGCGGCTTCGAGGCCTGCCTGGAGGCCGCCGCCGCCCGGCTGCTGCAGCGCACGTCCTGACCCGACCCGGCGGACGCCGGGTCGCCGCGGATCAGAAGCTGAAGCCGTCCTTGCGCCGTCGCCGCAGGGTCAGCACCGCCTGGGTGCGGCTGCCGACGTTCAGGGTCTTCAGGATGCCGGTGACATGGCTTTTCACCGTCGACAGGTTGAGGCCCATGCGCTCGCCGATCTCCTGGTTGGAGAGGCCCTCGGCCAGCAGCCGCAGCACTTCCTGCTGCCGCTTGGTCAGGCCGGCGGGCAGGCTTTCCAGGCCGCCGTCGCCGAAGCGCGGCAGGTCCGCCCCGTTGCCGCCGCCGCCGCCGCGCTCCAGCCCGCCGAGCACCGGCGGCAGATAAGTGCCGCCGGCCAGCACCAGCCGCACGATGTTGAGCAGCAGCCGCTGGTCGGTGGACTTGGGCACGAAGGCCCGCACCCCCTGGGCCAGCACGCTGCGCATCTCGTCCGCCGCTTCCAGCATGGAGAACACCAGCACCGGCGTCGGATCGGCCAGGGCGACGATGCCGCGCACGTCCTCGATGCCGCGTATGCCCGGCATGCGCAGGTCGAGCACCAGCAGATCAGGCTGTTCCGACCCCTCGCCGGACAGGCTGTTGAAGAGGGCCCGCACCTCGTCGCCGCTGCCGACCTCGTCGATGACGGGCGCCGGGTCCAGCCCGGACAGCAGATGGCGCAAGCCACACCGGACGATGGAATGATCGTCCGCCAGTACGATACGCATGGAGTACCCCACCCCTCGCTAACCCCACCCTCACGCAACCCTCGGGGGAAGAAGGCCGCGCCATGCCCGCAGGCATGACTTCTTCATACCATGCGTTAGGGTGCGTGGCGATATCCGAAAGGTTGATGTCGGGGCTTAGATCGGGCGAAATGGCCCTTGGCTTTGGTGCGAATCCGCGCTTCCCTCAGGCCGGACGACCCATGCACGAAACAGGCGAGGCTGATGATGGCGCATCCCCGGTTCCTGGTGGTGGAAGGCAATCTGAAGGAGGCCAGCGAGGCGCTGGAAAAGGCGGGCGCGACTCCGTTCGGGCCGCTCTATGCCCAGACCCTGCAGACCCTGCACCCCGGCGCCGTGTGCGACATCGTCCGCCCGGCCGATGCCGACGGCGCCCTGCCGGCCGGCGCCTCCCTCACCGATTACGACGCGGTGGCGTGGACCGGATCGGCGCTCAACGTCTATGACATGACGCCGCCCATCACCCGCCAGATCGAGCTGGCGCGCGCCGTCTACGACAGCGGCGTGCCGTTCTTCGGCTCCTGCTGGGCGCTGCAGGTGGCGACGGTGGCGGCCGGCGGCGTGGTGCGCAAGAACCCCAAGGGCCGCGAGCTGGGCATCGCCCGCAAGATCACCCTGACCGAAGCCGGCCGCAGCCACCCCATGTACGCCGGCAAGGCGCCGGTGTTCGAGGCGGTGTGCATCCATCAGGACGAGGTGGAAACCCTGCCGGCCGGCGCCGTGCTGCTGGCCTCCAACGCCGTCAGCGACGTGCAGGCGGCCGAAATCCGCCATGGCAACGGCTCGTTCTGGGGCATCCAGTACCACCCGGAATACGACCTGCACGAGATCGGCCACATCTGCCTGCGCTATGCCGAGCGGCTGGTGGAGCAGGGCTGGTTCGCCAGCGTCGCCGATGCCGAGGATTTCGCCGCCCGTTGCGACGCGTTGGTGGCCGACCCGCAGGGCCGCCGCGATTTGCGCTGGCAGCTGGGCGCCGATGACGACGTGCTCGACGCCGCCATCCGCCTGCGCGAGATCCGCAACTGGATCGAGCACCGGGTGCTGCCGGCCATGGCGGCGCGGCGCTGACCGCCGCCCCGCCCGTTCCGCCTCACCAGCCGGAAGGGATGCCGCACACGGCGGTGCCGCGGCCGCGCTTGGCCATGTACTGCTGGTGATAGTCCTCCGCCTCCCAGAAGGCGGCGGCGTCGACGATCTCGGTGACGATGGGGCGGGGGAAACGGCCGGAGTCGTCGTTCTCCCGCAGGCTCGCCTCGGCGCGGGCGCGCTGGTCGTCGTCATGGACGAAGATGGCGGAGCGGTACTGGCTGCCGACGTCGACGCCCTGGCGGTTCTTCTGCGTCGGGTCGTGGATCTTCCAGAACACCTCCAGCAGGTCGTCGTAGGACACCGCCTTGGGGTCGAACTCCACCCGCACCGCCTCGGCATGGCCGGTGCGGTCGGTGCAGACCTGCTCGTAGCTCGGGGTGTCGACGCTGCCGCCGGTGTAGCCGACGACCGTCGCCGTCACGCCGGGAATGCGGCGGAAGGCTTCCTCCACACCCCAGAAGCAGCCGGCCGCGAAGGTCGCGATGGCCATGGAACCCTCTCCCTTTCCTGGTTCATCCCTGGTTCAGGACCATAGGGTCATAACGTCGTCGCGGCGGCGGCACAACGCAAGGGGCACCGGCGGTCACCGGAAGGCGATGGAGTCGCGCTGAATTTCGTCGATGCGGTCCATGATCCGCTGCTGGCGGCGGCAGCTGTCGCGCAGCTGTTCGATGGAGCGGCCGAGGCTGTCGGAGAAGTCCACCAGCCCGTCGCGCATGGTATCGAGCGAATCGGCGATGGAGCGGTGGGCGCGGCGCAAGGTTTCCACGTTGGCCAGGGTTTCCCGATTGGATTCGAGAATCCGCCGGCAGTTGCGTTGCACGCGGACGTGCGCCAGGGAAATTACTGTGCCGGTCATGCGCACCCCCTCTGCCCGTGGCGGGACGCGACCGCCCCCGGTCGTGCCCAAGTCCTCCCATGGTGGCGCATTCCCCGCCGCGCGTCCATGCGCGCCACGGCCTCCCCGACGTTTCGCCAGGGTGACCCTGGACGTTCGGACAGGGATTGCCTGCATTTCGTGCTGCGGCCCCCTTGCAGCAACTTGCACAAAACCGCTTGAAAGCGCTTAATGCGGCACGATCTGCCGCCATCGGTAGCCACCGCCGAAAGTTCCCGCCCGTGACCGACGTCCTTTCCCTTGCCGGTGAGACCCTGCTGTCGCCGCTGGTGCTGTTCTTCGCCCTCGGTGTCGCCGCCGGCTTCGCCCGCTCCGACCTGACCATCCCCGACGCCGTTGCCAAAGGGCTGTCGCTCTATCTGATGCTCGCCATCGGCTTCAAGGGCGGCGCCGCCATGGCCGCCTACGGCCTCGGGCCGGAAGTGCTGGCCGCCCTGGCGGTGGGCATCGCCCTGTCGTTCGCCCTGCCGCTGTTCGCCTTCCCGGTGCTGCGTGGGCTCTGCCGCATGGATGCGGTGAACGCCGCCGCCGTGGCGGCCCATTACGGCTCCATCAGCGTGGTCACCTTCGTCGCCGCCACCTCCATGCTGCAGACGCTCGGGGTGGCCTGGGACGGGTACATGGTGGCGGTGGTGGCTGCCATGGAGACGCCGGCCATCCTCACCGGCCTGTGGCTGGCCGGCCGCAGCGGCGCCCGCCTGGGCGAAAGCAGCGGTGCGCTCGGGCGCGAGGTGCTGCTGAACGGCAGCGTGGTGCTGCTGGTGGGCAGCTTCGCCATCGGCTGGATCACCGGCGACAAGGGCCTCGCCACCATCTCCGCCTTCATCGTCGACCCGTTCAAGGGCGTGCTGTGCCTGTTCCTGCTCGACATGGGCCTGGTGGCGGCACGGCGCTTCCGCGACGGCTCGGCGGTCAACGGCCGCATGGTGCTGTTCGGCCTGGTCATGCCGCTGGTGGGCGCCCTGGCCGGCGGCCTGCTGGGGCTGCTGGCGGGCCTCGCGCCCGGCAATGCGACGCTGATGGCGGTGCTCGGCGCCTCCGCCAGCTACATCGCGGTGCCGGCGGCCATGCGCATGGCGCTGCCGCAGGCCAATCCGGCGGTGTCCATCACATTGGCGCTCGGCATCACCTTTCCGTTCAACCTGACCATCGGCATTCCGCTGTATCATGCCGTGATCACCAGCCTTGCCGGAGGAACCCCGTGACCGCCACCCGTCCCCATCACCCGCGCCGCAAGATCGAGATCCTGACGCCGATGCCGCTGCTCAACCGGGTGACGGCGCTGCTGAAGGCCCATGGCGCGTCCGGCCACACCGTGCTGCCGGCGCTGGCCGGCCAGGGGGCGGCCGGCCGGTGGGAACGCGGCCACGCCACCGATGCGGAAAGCTGCGTCATGGTGGTGTCGGTGCTGGGCGCCGACCGCGCCGATGCGCTGTTCGACGCCCTGGCGCCGCTGCTGGCCGATGCCGGCGTCGCCTGGATGTCGGATGTGGAGGTGCTGCGCGGCGAGAAGTACTGATCGCCGCGCCGGCGCCCTTTTTCCGCCGCACCGCCCGCCCATATAAGGGGGCATGAGCACGCCCCTGCCCCCTGCCGTCGCCCCCGTGCCCGCCGGTGCCCATGCCGGCCTGCCGGTGCTGGCCGACGAGCGCGCCGCCGCCCTGGTGGTCGAGGACGCCGCCCGCCGCTGGGCCGAGGCGGCGCGCCACCGCGTGGCGCCCTTCGTCGACAGCCACTTCACCCTGCTCGGCTCGGCCCGCCTGCACAAGGCGGCGCTCGGGCTCGACATCCTGCGGGCGCCGGTGAACGTCATCCTCAGCACCGCCACCGCCGGGGCGCGGGCCTCTGGCGCCGCCGCCCGGCTGATCGGCGCCCGCCGTGCCGGCGCCTGGCTGTCGCGCCGCACCTGGTTCCTGGAGACCGACGTCGGCCGCGAGATCCTGTTCCGCGTCCATGACGAGCTGCTGCACCTGCCGGTCGAGATCGGCGACCGCCGGGTGGAACGCGACGCCCTCATGGAAGCCATCCTGGCCGACCCGGCGGTGCGCCTGCGCCTCGGCATGGTGCTGGCGGCGCTGGCGGAGCGGGCCGATGACCCCGCCTTCAGGACCCGCCTGACCGAAGCACTGGCGACCTACGTCGGCAGCCGCACCGCCGCCGCCGAGATGGCCGGCAGCCTGACCCTGGCCGCCGCCGGCTTCGCCGCCTATCACCAGCTGACGCCGGGGGTGGTGTCGCTGGCCGCGCCGCTGTCGGCGACGCTCGCCAAGTCCATGGCGGTGTCGGGCTTCTGGGCCGGGCCGTGGGCCGGCGGCCTGTGGTACGGCATGGTCGGCGCGCCGGTCGCCAGCCCGCTGCTGGTCGGCACCGTCGCCCTGTCGCTGGCGGCGCCGGTGGCGGTGCTGACCGCCTTCGCCGGCGTGGTGACCGATCCGGTGCAGCGCCGCCTGGGCCTGCACCGCCGCCGCCTCACCACCCTGGTCGACGTCATCGAGCGGCAGGTCACCGGCGACCCGGAGGCCGAGCTGAAGGTGAAGGACTTCTACGTCGCCCGCCTGTTCGACGTGCTGGACGTCACCGCCGCCTGCTGGCGCCTGGTGTCGCCGCGCTGAACCGGGCGGCCATGGACCGGGCCGGCCGCCGGCGGCTAGACTGGAGGCCCCGCCGCCCCCAGCCCGAGGCGCCCATGGCCGAGCCGCGCTACCTGCCCTTCCTCGATGCCGCCCCCTACCGCATGGCCATGGGCCTGCGGTCGCTCACCGCCGCCGAGTGGATCGAGATCGACGACACCTACGACGCCGACCTGGCCGAGAAACACCGCCTGCTGGCCGAGCGCCCGGCCGAGGTGACGGGCGCTCTGCCGGAATCGCGGCAAGCGGCGCAGGAAGCCCACGACCTGCTCGCCGCCCATCTGACCGAGCACTTCCCCGCCCGGTTCCGCCGTGACGGCGCCCGCCTGCACGGACCCGGCGGGCGGCAGTGGCGGCTTGACGACGATGCCCTGGCGCCGCTCGACCGGGCCGGGCGGTGGGTGCAGGAAGACCTGTGCCTGATGCAGGCCGGGCCGCAGGGCTGGACGCTGACCGCCGCCTCGCTGTGCTTCCCCAACCGCTGGCGGCTGGCCGACAAGCTGGGGCGCGCCATGGCCGCCATCCACGAGCCGGTGCCGGCCTATGGCGAGCGCCTCGGCACCCCGGTCGACCGCTTCTTCGACAAGCTGGCCGCCGACCGGGCCGTGTGGCGCACCAACTGGGGCATCCAGGCCGACGCCCGGCTGTTCCAGCCCACCGGCCACAACGGCATCGAAGGCGCCGACCTCACCGCCGCCGAGGCGCCCGACCGGCTGGTGCTGCGGGTGGAGCGCCAGACGCTCCGCCGCCTGCCGGCCAGCGGGGCGATCCTGTTCGGCATCCGCACCTACGTCCACCCGCTGCGGCAGGTGGTGCGCGACGGCGCCACCGCCCGCGCCCTGGCCGCCGCCGTCGCCGCCCTGCCGCCCGACATGGCGCAGTACAAGAGCATGACCGCCTTCCGCGCCGCCCTGCTGGCGTGGCTGGACGTCGCCGCGCCGGTGCTGGCGGACTAGCGCCGAGGCCCCTACATAAGGCGCGGTACAACCGGCAGGAGGGTCTCTTCGGTGAAGCTCAGGTTCTGGCAGCGCGACCGCGTCGCCCTGGTGCGGCTGGACGGTGTCATCGGCGGTCGCGGCCTGCGGTGGGAGAAGGTGCGTCCGGCGGTGGAAAAGGCCTTCGCCGGCCGCCGCCCGCCCAAGGCGGTGCTGCTGGTGATCAACTCCCCCGGCGGCAGCCCCATGGAATCCGACGTCATCGCCCGCGAGATCCGCCGCCGCGCCGACACCCGCAAGGTGCCGGTCATCGCCTTCGTGGAACAGATCGGAGCCTCCGGCGGCTACTGGCTGGCCTGCGCCGCCGACGAGATCTTCGTCATGAGCCCCATGAGCCTGGTCGGCTCCATCGGCGTCATCTCCGCCGGCTTCGGCTTCGTCGGGCTGATGGATCGCCTGGGGGTGGAACGCCGGGTGCTGACCCGCGGCGTCAACAAGATGCGCCTCGATCCCTTCCAGCCGGAACGGGACAGCGACCGCGAATGGCTGGCCGACCTGCAGGGCGACATCCACGCCGCCTTCGTCGCCCACGTGAAGGACCGCCGCCGTGGCCGCCTGAAGGGCGACGACGACACCCTGTTCAACGGCGACGTCTTCCTCGGCCAGCGGGCGCTGGAATTGGGGCTGGTGGACGGCGTGGAACTGCCCCACCGCTATGCCGAACAGCGCTACAAGGGCGCCACGGTGCAGGTCATCCACGGCCCGCGCAAGCCGCTGCTCGCCCGCCTGCTGCGCGGCGGTGCCGATGCCGTCGCCGACGACCTGACCGACTCGCTGCTGCGGGCGCGCTACGGGCTGTGACCGCCGCCGCCGGCAGCGGCGGTGGCCGCTGTCGCCGCCGGCCTCAGCCGACCACCAGCTGCACCAGCCAGATCACCGCCGACAGCAGCAGGGTGAGCAGGAAGCCGTAGCCGAGGATCATGATGGCGCCGAACAGGAACCAGCCGCCGGAGCCGTCCTTGTTGGGCCGCCGCGCGTTGCCGGCTTCCACCGCCACCGCCAGCGCCGCCACCGAGCCGCCGATCATCAGGTAGACGATCCACAGCTTGCTGATCACCGCCAGCCCCCAGAACCACTCCCACATCCCCGCCCCCATTCGCGCATCAAAGGTGGTAGATCACCGCTCCCCGATTGGATAGCCTGTCGCGGCGGATTGCAACAGGGGGCACGGTGGGTCACATACTTTCCGAAGCGCTGGCGGCGCTGCCCTGGTACTTCACGGGCGGCTGGCGCGTGATCGTGAAGATCCCGGCGCTGCTGCTGCTGCTCGCCATCACCGGCTATTCCGCCGTGCTGGCGTCGGACACCATGTCGGTGGTGCTGGGGGCGGCGGGGGCGGCCTTCGGCGTCGTCGGCATCGGCGTGGTGGCGGCTTATCCGGCCGTTCTCGCCGCCTATGTGCTGGCGGCGGTGACGCCGGTGCTGGCGTGGCTGGTGTTCATCGCCTCCGCCCGCCGCATCGCCACCGTCTCCGGCCGCGCTCCGCTTGCCATGGCGGCGCGGTTTGGCGGCTGGCTGGCGGTGCTCGGCCTGTTCACCTACCTGGCGTATCAGGCGCAGATGCTGCTCGCCAACCTGCTGCTGTGGCTGGGGCGCTGAGGCGCGCCCCGCCGTCAGTGGGTGGTCAGCCGGCGGGCGTGGGGATTGAACCAGAACGCCGCCACGTCGCGCATCACCACGATCAGCTCATCGATGGTTGACGGCTTTACGAAGTAGCCGGAACAGTGGCCCTGGAAGCTGGTGCGGATGTCGTGATCGGCGTCGGAGGTGGTGAGGATCACCACCGGGATGGTGCGCAGGTCAGGATCGGCCTTGATCGCCTGCAGGGTCTCGCGCCCGCCCATGCGCGGCATGTTGAGGTCCAGCAGCACCAGATCGGGCCGCAGGCCGCTGCGCAGCATCTCCAGCGCCTGCTGCCCGTCGGCGGCACGGTGCAGGACTGCCCCGACGCCCGCCTCCACCAGCGCCTCGCGCACCAGCTCGGCATCGTCGCGATTGTCCTCCGCCAGCAGCACCACCGGCGACGGGCCGCCCGGCCCGTGGGAAAACTGCAGGCCGATCATCGCGCATCCTCCGCCAGGATCGGCAGCAGGCCGTTCCGGCGCGCGGCTTCCCGCAAGCGGCCGTCCTGCTTGGCGGCGGCGACGAAGGCCTCCATGCGCGCATGCCAGGCGGCATCGCCCTTGGGCACCGCATAGGCATAGGGCGTCGGCGCCACCGGCTGCGGCGGCTCCAGCAGGCTCGCCCAGTCGGTGAGCATGGCCATGCGGCGGCCGTAGGGGAAATCGGTCATGAAGACGTCGGCGCGGCCGGCCTGCACTTCCTGCTCGCGCGCCTTGAAGGTATCCACCACCAGAAGCTCGGCGGCGGTCAGGGTGTCGCGCATCACCGGCTCCATGTAGGTGCCGCGCTGCACCACCACCACATGGCCGGGACGGTCGATGTCGGCCCAGGTCTTGATGGTGGGGTGCTGGCGCATGACCACGGCATAGATGCCGCTGACCAGATGCGGCTGCGTGAAGTCCATGTGCTCCGCCCGGTCGGGGCGGACGCCGATGGCGTGCATGGCGATGTCGCAGGCGTCGTTGCTCAGGTTGGCGACCAGATCGGCGAAGGAACTGTCGACGAACTGCACGGCCACCCCCAGGTCGTCGGCCAGGGCGCGGGCCATGTCGATGTCGATGCCTTCCAGCTCGCCGGTGCGGGGATTGCGGTAGGAGATGGAGTAGTAGTCGGGCCAGATGCACACCCGCACCTCGCCCCGCTGCTGCACCGCCTCCAGCCGTCCGGCGGCGGCGGGTTCACCGGGTGCCACGACAGCAGTCAGCACGGTTGCCGCCACGGCAACCGCCTGCAAAATCCCCCGCATCCTCTTCCCCCACTTCTCAAACGGATATTATCCGGGCAGCATATGGCCTCCGGAAAGGCGCGCCGGAATGCGTCTTGCGCATGTCAGACCAGCGTCAGGCACATGGGAAAGCGGGCGTCGGCGCGGCTACAGTCGGGGAAGCAAGGGGGACAGGCGAACGATGCCTTCGGTGATGCAGGGAACCCGACCGTGAGCGACGGCCGGCAGTGGGACTTTGCACCGCCCAGCGGCCTGCCGGGGGCCGGACGCTCGCGCCTGATCACCGGCGTGGCGGCGGCGCTGCTGGTGGGCTTCGTCGCCCTGTTCTCGGTGACGGTGTGGAGTTCGTTCCACCAGTCGGCCCAGAAGCGGCTGGAAAACGCCGTCGAGATGACCCGGCTGATCGAAACCGGCGTCACCCGCACCTTCGAATCGGCGGAAACCACCCTGACCGCCGCGGCGGAAGAAAGCCTCGCCGCCGCCGCCATGGGCGACTTCGCCCCGCTGTCGGCCCAGCTGGCGGAACGCCTGCGCTTCGCCCCGCACATCCGCCAGATCGTCATCATCGACGGGGACGGCCGCATCCTGGCCGACACCCGCGCCGGCGACCATCCCGCGCCGCACCTGGACGTGGCCGCCCTGGCCCTGCCGGCGCGCGGCGTCGGCGGCCTCAGCAACGGCCTGCGCATCGGCCGCACCCAGCCGGGTCGCTACCTACCGCTCGCCGGCGAACCGCCCGAGGCGACCCCGGTGCGCACCATCCTGCCCGTGGTGGTGGAGGCGGGACGCGACCTGCGGGTGGTGGCCGCCCTCAACCCCATGCACTTCCGCGACCTGCTGCTGGATGCGGCCATGGGCGCCCACGGCGGCATCTCGCTGGTGCAGTTCGACGGCAGCGTCATCATCGACGGCGGCGCCTCCACCGCCGGGCTGGACCTGCGCGAGGCGGTGCGGGCCGAGGCCGAAGGCGGCATCCTGCCGCTGCCCGGCGACGGCGGCCTGTTCGGCCGCTTCGCCGCCTATCGCCTGTCGGCCCGCTATCCGCTGGCGGTGGCGGCGGGGGTCGACCACCGCGACAGCTTCTCCGGCTGGGTGCAGGCCAACCGCCAGATGCTGTTCTGGACCGGCACCGCCGTCGCCGGCCTGCTGCTGGGCGGCATCGCGCTCTACCGCGAGGTCTCGCGCCGCCTGCGCCTGCAGGGCGAGGTGCGGCTGCTGTTCGAGGCGGTGGAGCAGTCAGTCACCGCCATCATGATCACCGATCCCACCGGCTGCATCGTCTACGTCAACCCCGCCTTCTCCCGCCTCACCGGCTTCCCGGCGGAAGAAGCGGTCGGCCGCAACCCGCGCTTCCTGAAAAGCGGCCACACCTCGCGCGAGGAATACGCCCGCCTGTGGGCCAACCTGCGCAGCGGCCGCTCGTGGCACGGCGAGTTCCGCAACCGCACCCGCGACGGCGGCGAGGTGTGGGAAATGGCCACCATCTCGCCGGTGCGCGATGCCGAGGGCACCATCACCCACTTCATCGCCGCCAAGCTCGACATCACCCGCCTCAAGCAGTCTGAGGCGGAGCGCGAGGCGCTGATCGGCGCCCTCGGGCGCGCCAACCGCGAACTCACCCGCTTCGCCGAAATCGCCGCCCACCACCTGCAGGAGCCGGTGCGCCGCCTGCTGGTGTTCACCGACATGCTGGCCCGGCCGGGGCAGGAGCCGGACAAGGCCGCCCACACCGCCGCCCGCATCCGGCAGAACGCCGCCGCCCTGCGCGACCAGCTGCGCGACATCCAGAACTACCTTGCCGCCGGCGAGCCGCGCCCCGATGCCGCCGCCGCCGACACCACCGCCATCGCCCGCCGCGCCGCCACCGCCGCCCTGACCGAGCTGCACGACCCCGAGGCACGGGTGGAGGTCGACGACATGCTGCCGCCCGTCGCCCTGGACGCCGGGCGGCTGGGCCTGGCCTTCGGCCACCTGATCGACAACGGGCTGAAATACCGCCACGACGCCCGCCCGCCCCTGGTCCGCATCACCGCCCAGCCGGGCCCGCCGGGCCGGGTGGTGCTGCGGGTGGAGGACAACGGCCGCGGCATCGCCCCGCAATACTGGACCCGCGCCGCCGACGTGTTCGAGCGCCTGGACGCCGACGACAC
The DNA here is from genome assembly GCF_039523075.1 of Caenispirillum bisanense. Lineage (NCBI taxonomy): Bacteria > Pseudomonadati > Pseudomonadota > Alphaproteobacteria > Rhodospirillales > Novispirillaceae > Caenispirillum > Caenispirillum bisanense. The sequence goes on along the minus strand of NZ_BAAAEP010000022.1, from coordinate 60,588 downwards.
CATCCCCGGCACCGGCATTGGCCTGGCCATCGTGCGGCGCATCGTGGAAAGCGTAAACGGCACCCTCCGCGTCGAAGCCTCCGGCAACCTGGGCGGCACCGCGGTGCTGCTGGAGGTGCCGGCGAGGGAGGACGAGCATCCCAGATCACTTTAAGGTTGGCAGTCCTTAAGCGGACCCGGGAGCCACTTCCTCGTAGAGCCGAAGGAAAGCCGCGAAGATCGGGCCGTCACCGTAGACCGTCTCGATGCGGCGGCGTGCCTCATCCCCCATTTTTCTACGGCGGTCCGGATCGTGGACCAGGAGCCTGATCGCATCAGCGAGCGCGGGTGCATTACCAGCCGGCACACGCAATCCAATGCCTTCATCGGACACCAGCTCCCGACAACCGGGCGCATCCGTCGTCACCAGCGGGCGCCCGCAGGCGGCGGCTTCAAGCAGGCTGCGGGGCAAACCCTCTCGGTAGCTGGCCAGCACAGCAATATGACTCTCGGCCCAGACCTTCGGTATGTCCCGTCGCGGCCCCATGACTTCAACAATCCCCTCCGCCTTCCATGCGGCAATGACCTCAGGCGGGATGCTGTTGGGGTTCTCTGGATCGGGAGCGCCCACCAGCCGGACACGTACCGGCACCTTCTCCGCCCTCAACAGGCGAGCGGCCTCCACCGTTTCCCCGATGCCTTTGTCCCACAGAAGGCGCGCGACCACGGTGGCGACTACCGGTGGCTCAGGAGGGGGCGGTGTGGGCTGAAAGGTTTCTGCACAGACGCCGGAGCCCGGGATAAGGCGAATGTGGCTGACCGGAACCAATCGACGGTCGCGGAAAAGGGCAGCATCGTCCTCGTTCTGCACCACCAGCCATTGGTTAGGCCGGTCGAGCAGGAAGCGGAAAGCCGCGACGATGAACGGGCGAAGCAATCGCGTTGAGAGCCGGCGCGCGGAAAATATGCTGCCCATACCGGCCATGGCATTCACTATGGCCGGCACTCCAGCCAGACGGCCGGCGATTGATCCATAAAGCACGGGCTTCATGGCCACCTGATGCACCATATGAGGGGCAACGTCCCGGTACAGACGGTATATGTCGGCGATGGCGGCAAGTTCTCTGAGGGGATTTTTACCGCTGCGCCTCCAATTCAGGGGGTGCAGAGTGAATCCTTCGGCGCGGATGCGGTCGCCGTGCTCCCCCACCCGCGTGGCGACATGGACTTCCCAGCCCGCGTCACGGGCTGCCCGCGCCAAGCCAACCCTATGGGACCAGAAATACCAATCCTCGGTGACGAGGAACAGCAGCCGACGCGGCGCGGAAGGGCTTCCTTTCAATCGCCGCCCGTGATTCCGGCTCGATGAGGCTGGAGGCATCGTCACAAACCTGCCTCCCTCCGCCAGGCCTGCAGCATAAGCACAACCCATAGACGGTATTGATTGTTGCGCCGGCCGGACAGGTGTTCAGTCCATGCCATCCGCACGGGCCCTGGATCGATCAGACCATCCGCGGCCAGCAGAGCCGGATCAAGGAGGTCCTCCGCCCACTCCCTGAGGGGCCCCCTCAACCAGTCCTCAAGGGGCACGGCAAAACCTTGTTTCGGCCGCTCGATCAGGCTCTTCGGGACGTGGCGGTAGAGGACCTGACGCAGAAGCCACTTTCCATTGCCATTCCGCAGCTTGAAACGGGCCGGCAGGCGCCATGCAAGTTCCACCACCCGATGGTCAAGGATCGGCACGCGGGCTTCCAGGCCGACTGCCATGCTGGCACGGTCGACTTTCGTGAGGACATCGTCTGGCAGGTAGGTGAGCATGTCGAGGAACTGCATCCTCTCCACCCGATCTACGGGCGCACCGACAGCTACCGGATCGTCCAACGGACCGGGGGGTTCATTCACGCTCGTTAGCGCCGCCGGATTCTGCCATTGACTCACCAGCGCCCGATACAACGCGTCCACATCGGGCAGGTCGAGCACTCGGGCGAGTTTGTGCAGGCGGTCTCCCGCAGCGAACGGACGGATACTTGTCGGCAGACACGCGAATAAGGCCTGCAAGGCTCCAGGAGGAACTGCCTGCAACGCTTCTGCGAGCCGGCTGCGAACAGGTCGGGGCATCCACGACAGGCGCGACCACAGGCGGGAAGCGAATGCATACCGCGTATAGCCGGCGAAAAGCTCGTCACCTCCATCACCGGAGAGAGCTACAGCTACCTTCTCCCGGGCAACGCCAGAGACCAGCATGGTCGGAATCTGACTGACGTCGGCAAATGGCTCGTCGTAATAGCGTGGAAGCTCGGGGATGATTGATCGTGCCCGCTCCGAAGAAACGTACACTTCGGTATGATCTGTCCCCAGGTGCTCCGCCACTGCCCTGGCGTACGGAGCTTCATCATAGGCAGCGTTTTCAAAGCCAATAGTGAAGGTGTGTACCGGGCGGTCAGAGACGCGCTGCATTAGGGCGGCGACGGTGGAACTGTCCACGCCCCCGGAAAGAAAGGCGCCCACCGGGACATCTGCAACCAGCCTGCGCCGCACGGCATCCGACAGAAGTTCTTCCAGATGTGCAATCGCTTCAGAATCGGAGAGATCGTTCAGGGGCTCCTGCTTGCCCTTGGCCACCACCTGCGCCAGCGACCAGAACGCGGCAATTCGGGGCTCTCCTCCCGGAGCAACCGTCAAGATATGGCCCGGCAGCAACTTGTATACACTCTTGTAGATCGTCCGCGGCGCCAGCACATAGGCGAGCCGCAGGTAGGCGGTGACACTCTCACGGTCTAATTCGGGAGCCCAGCCACCTGCGGCCCGCAGTGCCTTCAGTTCCGACCCAAACAGCAGTACACTGCCGAACTTGCCCCAATAAAGCGGCTTTATACCAAGGCGATCGCGCACCAGGGACAGCTGGCGCTCGCGTCGGTCCCATGCCGCAAAGGCAAACATTCCGATCAGGCGTCTGGCGGTCCCTTCGACACCCCAAAAGCTGCACCCCTGCACAAGGACCTCGGTGTCGGAATGTCCTCGAAAAGGGCCGGCGCCGGCGGCCTCCAGTTCGGCCCGCAGCTCTGCTGCATTGTAAATTTCACCGTTGTAAGAGACCACGAAGCGACCGTCGGCCGACACCATGGGCTGATGGCCGGTGGGGGACAGGTCAACAATGGCGAGGCGGCGATGCGCCAGGGCGATACCACCCGCAGCATCTATCCATGCATCACCACTATCCGGGCCGCGATGGGCAAGGCAGCGGCCCATGGCCTCCACGCGTGCAAGAAGAGCGGCTGACTGCTCTGCACTCGACGCAGTGAGAAGGCCGGCGATGCCGCACATACCTAGAACAACTCCCTTTTTTCCAGATGGGCAAAACATCACTTTTTAGGAGTTTCAGCAACCCCTCATGCCCGGATCTGGCCCCAGCCGCCCTTCGCGCCCGGCAGCCGCACAGCGTTGCGCACGACCGGCGGCTAACAGCCGCGCCATACCGGCGGCGGCAGGGAGGTGGGCCGGGCAAACCTCTCTCGTGGCGACGTCGAAAAGCCGTCGGGCAGCCGAACAAGCACTGCGGCAATGCAGTCACGGGAAAGAGAAGGCGAGACTCTCCCTGCCGGGCGCGTGCATCCAGCGGATACCGGCCGCGGACACCTGGCGTCGGACTGGCTGGAAGCAGGCCATTGCCCTGCACAACCGGGGCCACCGCCTCGACCTCTTCAGGCAGCCTGCCTCTCCGTCAGGCCTGAACGCCCAGGACCTCAAGCAGCGGGCCAATGTGGGCTTCATACTTACGCCAACGTTCCACCGAGCCCTTGTAAATGGGCTGGCGCACCTGCCAGACACTGGCGGTGGAGACTGTACGCTTGTTCTCTGTATGCCGCGCCATGGCCTGGTGCCACGGCAGGCCGACGTGTTCGATCATGCGGCGGCTCTGGGTCTCGTAGTCGGCAACCACGTCCTCGTAAACGACGTCGAGAATGGGTGTCGGCACAACCCTCTTCCAATGCTCCATCAACTGCTCGTAGTGGCGGTAGAAGTGGCCGATGTGGCGCAGGTCGTATCCATAGTCATGGTGGCCGCCGAAATTCTGGAAGAAGATGGACAGGCAGGTGTCCACCGGGTTACGGCGGCAGTGCAGCACGCGGGCCTTGGGAAACAGCAGGGCGATAAGCCCGAGGCGGGTCGAGTTGCCGGGCAGCTTATCGGTCACTCGCGCCGCCGTCGCGTCGATGCGCGTCAGATGGTCGAGGTAGAGGTCGACGTACTGGGTCAACTCCGCCGCCGGAACCTCCCGCAATTGCTGGGGATAACCGTACCGGCGCTTGAACATGCGCTCAATCAGATTGAAGTCCGGCAACTCGTCTCCGGCCGCCACGTCCGGATGGCTCGAAACGATCTGCTCCACCAACGTGGTGCCCGAACGCGGCATGCCCAGTATCATCACCGGCCTCTCCGAATGGCTACCCCATCCGGAACGTTCGGCAAAGAAGGCCGGGGAGAACGTCTCGATCACTGCCGCCACATGGTCTTCCCACGCCGGCGGATCGTAACGGCAAACGGCGTTCTTCAGGGCATTGGCGCGGGCGTAGTATGGGAAAGCGAGGTCCGGCTGGCCGATGTCATCGTGCGCCTTGCCGAGGGCGAAGAACAGGTCGACACGATCATCGTCGAATCCCGTGCTGGACTCCGCGGCCGTTTCGGCCACCGTGCGCATGCGGTGAAACAGCGGATCATCGACACGAATCTTGCGGGACCGCGCATAACCGCGCAGAGCGCGTGCATTGTCGGGATCTTCATCAAGCAGCTGGAGGTATACGGCCTTGGCATCTTCGAAGCGTCCCTCGCGCACCAGAATGTCGGCCGACAGCAGCCGCATCCCGGAGTGGTCAGGCACGCGGCTCAGGTACTCTTCCAGCCGCTCCCGTGCATCGGCAAAGCGACCGCAACCGATGTAGGCACGGATCAGGTTTTCGTGGATCTCCCCCACCCCCGTGGCGGCGGCAGCGGCGCGCTCAGCCATGGCCAACGCCTCATCGGTCTTCAGCAGGCCGTCGAGCATGAGCGCCAGGTTGTTCAGGAAATGCGGATTCCCCGGCTGCAGGGCTATGGCAGCGCGATATTCAGTCTCCGCTTCCTCCAGCTGGTCCAGTTGGTGCAGCAGCTTTGCGAGGTTGAAATGAGCGTCGGCCGCCTTCGGAGCCAACTCCACCGCTTTGCGGGCGAACGCCAAGGCCTCTTCGCTGCGACCTTCACTGCCGAGCAGGATGCCAAGGTTCATGTAGGGCTGAGCCGCCGTAGGGGCGATGACTATGCACTTGCGCAGGATTTTCACTGCTTCCGCAGTCTCCCCCCGCAGCATAAGGGCGGTGCCGAGATTGTTAAGGGCCTCGCCGAAGTCCGGGTTATGGCGCACTGCTGTGCGGAAGGCCACAAGCGCCTCATCCAGCCGCCCCAGCCGCTGGCGGCACCAGCCAAGCAGGTTCCACGCCACCGCGTCGCGTTTGCGGGCTGCCACCGCCCTGCCCAGCAGTTCGGCGGCACCGGCAATGTCACCCAGGTTGATGTCCACCTTGGCCAGGTTGACGAGGCAGTCAGGGTCGCGCGGCGCCGTCGCCAGCGCCTGACTCAGGAGGTCGCGGGCCGGCTGCAGGTGGCCGGTCTGGGCGGCAATGAGGCCAAGGCCCGACAACGCCTGGGTGTTGCGTGGCTGCAGGGTCAGCGCCTGGCGGTACAGATGCTCGGCCGGCCCCAGCCGTCCGGCCCGGTGATGGACCAGGGCCTGGGCGAAGATGTCGGCTGCCGACGGGGCGATCTTCTGAACCATGCGACGCGATCCTCCTGAACGCGCGCACTCTAGCCGGTGTGGCGGAAGCCCGACAAGCCCCTCAGCGCCCGAGTGTGAGCCACAGCAGCGCCACCAGCACCGCCTGCAGACCGCAGGCCGCCGCCATCACCCGCAGCGCGCGGCGGATGTCGGCCGCCCCGGCCTCGGCGCGGCCGGCGCCGATCCACGGGTCGTCGACGGTGTGGCCGGGATAGACCCGCGGCCCCGCCAGCTTCAGGCCCAGCGCACCGGCCATGGCCGCCTCGGGCCAGCCGGCGTTGGGGCTGCGGTGGCGGCGGGCATCGCGCAGCATGCACACCAGCGCCCGCCCCGGCCGGCCGCCGGCCAGCGGCGCCACGACGGCGATCAGCAGGCCCGACAGCCGCGCCGGCACCAGGTTGAGCAGGTCGTCGAACCGCGCTGAGGCCCAGCCGAAGGCGCGGTACCGCTCCGACCGATGGCCGATCATGCTGTCGAGGGTGTTGACGGTCTTGTAGGCCAGCATGCCCGGCAGGCCGAACAGCACGTACCAGAACACCGGCGCGACGATGCCGTCGGAGAAGTTCTCGGCACAGGATTCGACGGCAGCGCGGGAAACGCCGTGGCTGTCCAGGCTGTGGGGGTCGCGGCCGACGATCATCGCCACCGCCTCCCGCCCGCCGGCGAGGCCGCCCTGCTCCAGCCCGCGCGCCACCGCCGCCACGTGGTCATACAGGCTGCGCTGGGCCACCAGGGTGACCAGCAGGAACAGTTCCACCACCCAGCCATAGGGCAGCCACGCCGCCACCGCCTGCACCGCCGCCCCCACCGCCACGGCGGCGGCGACCAGCGCCACCAGCACCAGCACGCCGCGCGCCCGGCGGGCGGCATCGCTGCGCTGCGGCCGGTTGAGGCGGCGCTCCAGCCAGGCGATGGCGCGGCCGATGACTACCACCGGGTGGGGCACATGGCGGAACAGCAGCGGCATCTCCCCCAGGCAGGCGTCGAGCACCAGGGCGGTCAGCAGCAGCAGGAAGGGGTCGAACATCCCCCCGGGGTGGAAGGCGAGCGGCAGGGTCGGCATGGCCGGCGCAGCATGCGGCGGCGCCCCGGCCGGCGCAAGCCCGCAGATGCGGCGCCGGGGCGGAGGTGAAAGGTGCGGCCCCTCGCAACCTGAGCTTGATTCGGCTCGCAATCATGGCGAATATTTCGAACCTGCCGCACCTGCCCGCCGGCCGGCCGCATTGGGGGAGACGAGCCATTCTCACCGAAGACGACATCAAGTCCTGCCGCCTGCTGATCCCGATCTCGCGCCGCCAGCCGGTGAACTTCGGGTTCTGCCTGGGCAAGAAGGTGCCCGAGGACGTGCTGGTCCTGCACAAGATCAAGTCGCCCAAGTCGCTCGCCCGGGTCGCGAAGGAACGCGGCACTAGCCCGAAGATCCTGTTCGGCACCCTGACGACGGAAGGCAAGATCCTCACCCTGCACTGCGAGCTGACGCCGCTGGCCGGCCTTGCCCGGCGGGTGCGGCTGCTCCTGAAGCAGGCCAAGCTGCGCTTCGCCATCCGCGTCATCGACCCCGACGGCCAGCTGGCCGAGGAAGACCTGCCGGAGGAGGAAGACGAGGCCGGCGAGGACGACAGCGACGACACCCCACCGCCGGAGGAGGCGGAGGAGGACAAGGATACGGGCGAAGACCGGCGGCTGGAGGGGCTTTTCGCCGGCCTGCGGGCGGAAATCGTCGCCTTCGGCAAGGAGAACCGCGCCCGCCTGAGCAAGAGCACGGCCTCCGAACTGTCGGCGGTGCTGAAGACCGCCGACACCGCTCGCGACCAGGGGCGCCTGGCGGAGGCGATCAGCCTGCTGCAGACCCTGCAACAGCACCTCGACGACGCCTTGCAGGAAACGGAAGAGAGCGAGGACGAGGAAGTCGAGACGGCCGCAAAGGAGGACGTCAGTACGGCCCGCGCCGCGGTGACGGCGCTCGGCCGCGAGAAGCTGGCCGTCATCGCCGCGCCGGAGCGTAAGCGGCTGTCGGCCGCCCTGCAACGGGCCGACCTGCTGGCGAAGGAGGGCCGCCACGAGGACGCCGCCGACATCCTCATCCCGCTGCAGGACGACCTGCAGTACGCCGGGCAGCCGACCGACCTGCTGCCGCTGTGGCGGGAGACGCGGGCGGCGCTCGACGACCAGATCGCCATCCTGCGCCACGCCATGCGCAGCTTCGACGACCCGGAACTGGACGAAGTGGCCGAGGTCGGCTTCGTCGACCTCACTGGCCGCCGCAGCATCGCCATGGTGGCGGCCCTGCTCGACTATCGCGCCGGCGGCGGCGCCCCGGCCCGGGCGGCGCTGCTGAAGGCCATTGCGGCATACGAGGAACTGCTGCAGAGCGGCAGCATCCTGGAAGACTACGACAACAACCCCTACGGGGCGTCGGTGAAGCTGCGCGACACCCTGTCGAAGGGCCTGCGCGCCCTGCGCGATCGCATCGGCTGACGGCAGGAGGCATGGAATGAAGAGCGATAGCAAGAAGAAAAAACAGACGGAAAAGCAGAAAGAAAAGACACAGAAGATTCAGGCGAAACTGGATTTGCAGGTGAGTCAGCCGAGGCAGGAAAGACTGAAGAAAGTCGGCTATGAATGGCACGACTTCTCCGACCCGGCCACCGCCACCGTCGGCGTCAGGCCGGAGACGGACGAGCACGGTCTGATCACCAACGTGCGCGTGGCCGGCCGGCCGCGGCCGAAGCACGGCGGCAGCCAAGGCCAGCACACCACGGCCTACTGCGTCACCCGCGAAGCCATCATCTCCGCCTCCATCGGCCGGACGGAGGATAAGGCCCGCGTGGGCGTCGCACTCCTGTTCAAGACGCTGCTGAAATACCCCGCTTTCAAGGCCGGCGTGCCGGAGAAGATGGAGAAGGTGAAGAGGACGGTCATGGCCCTGTCCGGTCCCACCAGCCCGGAGTCCAAGGCGCTGTCACTCGGCGAGCTGTCCACGCTGTACCTGGAGGTGCGCGACTCCCTGCCCGGCGCATCGCTCAACACCGGCGTCGACAGCGGCACCGACAATGCCTCGGCCAAGAACACCCATGGCAAGGCGGAAGCCAAGTCCCTGGGCAAGCTGCGGGGCCTGGAGCAGCGGGCCCTCACGAAGGACAAGTTCAACAAGGATGACATAACCGAGGCGGTGACGCAGCTGCTGAAGCTGTACGACGCCGACTCTGAAGTGGCGGCCGGCCTGGAAGCCGAGGAAATCGCGTCGCAGCGGGCCACCTTCCTGATGTCGGTGGCTCAGGCCTTTCCGGGGCTGTTCTCCACCACTCGGGTCCGCGTGAACCTCACCCTGGCACTCAGCCGCGACCGCCTCAGTAAGGGCGATGTGGTGAAAGCCTACAAGACCGCCATCGGCGAGGCGGTGGACGACGTGACAGAAACCGCCGAGGCCCTCTGCGACGGCAACGGTGCCAAGGACAAGCCGCGGCCGCAGCCGCCCGCCTTTGCCGCCACCCTCAACGCCAACGAAGAGATCGAGTTCGACGGGCGGCCCGACTCCGTCAAGGACGGCTCCTCCATGGGCGATCACACCGCCTCCATGCTGCTGATGCAGACCGCCGCCACCGGCGCGGTGACCGGGCGCACGAAGGGAGTGACCAAAGGCGAGGTCGCGGCCAACCTGACCAAAGCCATGGCCCTGTTCCACCCCGACAAGTATGCCTTCCTCAAGCACGAGTCCATCCCGAAGAGCGGGTCGAGCACCTTCGCCCCCTATATCGAGCGCCTGACCGCCCTTGAGACCGCGCACACGGCGGTGAAGACACTGGTCGACCGGCTGGAGAAGAACAAAGGCGACAAAGCCTCACCGGCCGAGATTGCCGAGGCGGGCGAGTTGTACCTCGCCATGGTGGACAATCGCCCGACGGCGGTGAACTACGCCGGCGTGGCCAACAACCACAACGAACAGAACGTCAAAAAAGAACTGGAAGGCATTCGCGGCGATCTGGGAAATCACGACGCCGACTCCATCCTCAAGACGCTGCTGAAACTGGTCGACTCCGCCGCCATCATCGGCAACGACGACCGCTATCGACAGAAAGGACTGGACGTTGCCTTCCGCACGCAGGCCATCGACGAAATCCTGCACTTCCTCGACAACGCCTATCCCGACCTGTGCAAGCAGGTGATGGCTGAGATGAAAAACATCCCCGCGGTCCGGGAAAAGGTATGGGAGATCGTGAAGGCCTACAGCGAGGATGCCGGAAAAAACCATGTCTACGTCGATGACGAGAAGATGGGGGAGCCGGAGATCAAGGAAGAAAAGGCCTTCGAAAAGCGCTCCATGAAGCGCGAGGCACAACAATTAAGTAAAAACTCAATGACCGTCGATGGAAAGAGAAAAAGAAAAACACTCCGCGACAGCTACGCCGACTGGGAGGATGAGGAGGACGAAGAACAGGACAGCGACAATGAAGAAGAGGAAGAAGACGAGGACGCATATATCGATGAGAGCGACGACGAAGACTTCAAGCGGGCGATAAAGAAAAAGAAGAAGGTCAAGGGACAATGAAGGGCGGCCGTGTTTTCACGGTCCGCCCTCCGGGTCTCTCTCTTCTCTTTCTCTCTCCCGACGCCTTCCCTGGGGCGGCGAGTCAGGTCAGTGCAACGTCAGGCCGGCTGGGCGGCGTGGGGTGGGGTGGTGGTGCCGTCGTCGGGGCGGGCCGTCTTGGTGTCGCCGCCGGGGCGGTAGCCCGATCCCTGCGCCGACGATCCCCCCGCCGCGGCGGAGGACAGGGCGGAGGCGTTGCGCTTTTCCGCTTCCGACAGCAGTTCCAGGCTGCCCGACAGGCGGCCGCCGTGCTCGACCTCCAGCGCGCCGTAGCGCACCGTGCCGGAGATGGAGCCGGACGAGCGCACCAGCAGGCGGTCGCGCACCGTCAGGTCGCCGTCGAAGGCGCCGGCCACTTCGGCAGTGTCGACCGTGACCTTGCCGCTGAAGACGCCGCCCTTGGCGATGGCGATGTGGTGGCTGTCCATCGCCGCTTCGATGGTGCCTTCGACCACCAGCGTGTCGCAGGCGGCAATCTCGCCCTTGAGCTTGATGTTGGGGCCGACGATGAGGGTGCTTTCGGTGGTGCGGCGTTCCTCCTGGCCGCCGCCTTCCGGCTGCAGCCACGACGGCCGCGCCGTGCCTTCCACCGGCCGTCCGCCGACGGTCGGCCCGGGCGCCGCCGGCTGGGCGGGCGCGGCGGCACCGGCGGGCGAGGGTGCGGCGGCCGGGTTGGCGGGCGCACCGGGGCGGCCGTAGCCGGGGGCGGCGGCGCCCGGCGATGTCGCCTGACGCGACTCGTCGGTGCCGGCGGCGGGTTCGGTATGTTCCCTGCGCGCTATCAAGGACCGCATGCGGGAGGCCTCCTTCCGTGGTTCAGAGCGCCCCTAGAGTAGCCGCGAAAGCCCCTGGATTCTGTGACAAGGACGGGGCAAAGCGCCCCCCGAAAGATCGATGCGACTCGGCGGTTTCCTTCACTTTTTGCGCGATGAGACGGCGCCTGCCGCACGCTGCGTCAGCGGCCGGCCTCGAAGGCGACGGCGGCCGCCACCAGGTCTTCCAGCGCCGTGCCGACGCTCTTGAACAGGGTGATCTCGTCGGCGGCGGTGCGGCCGGGCACCTCGCCACGGGTGAGCCGGAACAGGTCGCCGCGCACCGCATCGGCGGTGATCACCCCGGCCGCCAGCGGCTGGGTGAGGTCGCCGGCTTCCTTCAGGGCGCCGTCGGTGTCGATGAAGATGCTGGCGCGGGTGACGCCGTCGTCGTCGGTCTCGCGCATCTGCGGCGTGAAGCCGCCGGCCATGTCCAGGTGCTGGCCGGGGCGCAGCCACGCCCCCGGCACCACCGGCGTGCTGGAGGTGGTGACGCAGGAAATCACGTCCGCCTGCTCCACCGCCGCCCGCAGGTCGGTCGCCACCTCGACGCCGTCGAGCCCGGCCGCCACCGCCTCGGCCTTGGCGGGGTCGCGGGCGTAGAGCAGGGTGCGGGCATAGGGGCGCACGGCGCGATGGGCGGCGATGAAATAGGGCGCCAGCGCCCCCGCCCCCACCACCAGCAGCGTCTTCGCATCGGGCCGCGCCAGATAGTCGGCGGCCAGCGCAGAGGCGGCGGCGGTGCGCCGGCGGGTCAGCTCGCCGCCGTCCAGCACCGCCAGCGGCCGGCCGGTATCGGCCTCGCACAGGTAGTAGACACCCATCACCGAGGCCAGCCCCCTGGCCGGATTGTCGGCGAACACGCTGACGATCTTCACCCCCATGTAGGCGCCTTCCCGCCACGCCGGCATCAGCAGCAGCATGCCGCGCGCCGCTTCGGCCGCGGGCAGCGGGTGGTGATGGCGCAGGGGCACGGTGGCGCCGGCCCGGAAGCCCTCGCGCAGGGCCTCCACCAGGGCACGCGGATCAAGGGCGGCAGCCACGTCGGCGGCGGAGAACAGACGCATGGGGGCAGGTTCCTCCTGGGGGAAGGGAAAAGGGACAGGGGGACCATCAGCATGGCCGCTGCCACCCTGCCCTGTCGAGGCCATGGCGGCAGCGGCCGTGGCGGCGCGGTGGAAATGGCCCCACGGCGTGCCCCCTTGGCGCGACGGCGCGCCGGGGGTTACCTTTGTCGGCAGGCCCAATCCCTTGAAAGGAAACGCCCCGTGCTGTTCGCCATCACCTGTCTCGACAAGCCCGATTCGGCCGCCGTGCGCCAGGCCAATCGCCCCGCCCACCTGGAGTACGCCAAGGCCACCGCCGGCCTGAAGATGGGCGGCCCGCTGCTGTCCGACGACGGCGAGCGCATGATCGGCTCCATGCTGGTGCTGGAGGCCGCCGACCGCGCCGAGGCCGAAGCCTGGTGCGCCAACGACCCCTACGCCAAGGCCGGGCTGTTCGAGTCGGTGACCATCCGGCCGTTCAAGTGGCTGCTGCCGCAGGCGGTGGGCTGAGGACGGGCGCCGCGCATCATGAACTACTGGCTCATCAAGAGCGAACCCGGCACGTGGTCGTGGGACGACCAGGTGAAGAAGGGCACCGAGCACTGGAACGGCGTGCGCAACTACCAGGCCGCCAACAACATGAAGGCCATGCGCATCGGCGACCGCTGCTTCTTCTATCACTCGGTGAACGAGAAGCGCATCGTCGGCATCTGCGAGGTGGTGAAGGAATACTACCCGGACCACACCGACGAGTCGGGCCGCTTCGGCATGGTCGACGTCAAGGCGCTGTACCCGCTGCAGACGCCGGTGACGCTGGAGCAGGTGAAGGCCGACGAACGCCTCAACCACCTCGCCCTGGTGCGGCAGTCGCGCCTGTCGGTGATGCCGGTGGATGCCGAGGCCTGGGCGCTGATCTGCTCCCTGGGCGGCGTCGAGCCGTGAGCGGCGGGGACGCAGGCGGGAGCGGCGGCGGCGGCGATCCGTGGTCGTTCCTGCCCGCCGACCCCGCCCCCATCGCACCGCTGGCCGACGGCGGCTGGGAACTTTGTCCGGTCGACGCGGTTCCCGACGGTGCCGCCCGCGGTTTCGTGCTCGACGATGCCGGGGTGCGGCTGGGAATCGTGGTGGTCCGGCGCGGCGACGACCTGTACGGTTACGTGAACCGGTGCCCGCATCTGTCCATCCCGCTGAACCTGTGGCCGGACAAGTTTCTCTCCCCGGATGGGCAGGTTTTGCAATGCGCCACCCACGGCGCCCGCTTCCGCATCGAGGACGGCCTGTGCATCCATGGGCCGTGCGACGGGCGATTCCTCACCTCCTTTCGCTTAGCCGTAAAAAACCGCAAGATTGTTGCGTTGGAGCCGTGACACGGGGCTCCGATTTGCCTAAGATGCCGGCCTGAACCGCTCGGAAGAAGCGGCGGGAGGGAGCCATTGCCGGGTTTTGCGGGGAGGCAAGGCCGCGGCTCGGGTCTCCTGAAACCAACACCAGACCGTCCGACCGGGTGGGGATGCGCCCGGTCGCCAGGATAGGGCCAGAGGGCTCGCGCGGATCATCAAGGAGACCACGAATGTCTGATGCCAACGTGTTCCCGGTCGTGGAGGAAATCGCCAAGTCGGCCTGGGTGAACGACGCCAAGTACCGCGAGATGTACGAGCAGTCGATCAAGAACCCGGACGCCTTCTGGGCCGAGCAGGGCAAGCGTATCGACTGGATCAAGCCGTTCACCAAGGTGCGCGACGTCTCCTACGATCCGCACGATGTGCATATCAAATGGTACCATGACGGCACCCTGAACGCCGCCGTCAACTGCCTGGACCGCCACCTGGAGACCCGCGGCGATCAGGTCGCCATCATCTGGGAAGGCGACGATCCCTCCGAAGACGCCAAGATCACCTACCGCGACCTGTATGAACGGGTGTGCAAGTTCGGCAACGCCCTGCGCAAGATGGGCGTGCAGAAGGGCGATCGCGTCTGCATCTACCTGCCGATGATCCCCGAGGCTGCGGTGGCCATGCTGGCCTGCGCCCGCATCGGCGCCGTGCACTCCATCGTCTTCGGCGGCTTCTCGCCGGACAGCCTGTCCAACCGCATCCAGGACAGCGAGTGCAAGGTCGTCATCACCGCCGACGAAGGCCTGCGCGGCGGCCGCAAGGTGGCGCTGAAGGCCAACGCCGACAAGGCGCTGGAAACCTGCCCGTCCATCACCACCTGCGTGGTGGTGAAGCGCACCGGCGGCGCCATCGCCATGAAGGACGGCCGCGACGTGTGGTACCACGACGTGGTCGCCAACGAGCCGGCCGAGTGCCAGCCGGAGGAAATGAACGCCGAAGATCCGCTGTTCATCCTCTATACCTCGGGCTCGACCGGCAAGCCCAAGGGCGTGCTGCACACCACCGGCGGCTACATGGTCTATACGTCGATGACGCACCAGTACGTCTTCGACTACAAGGACGGCGACATCTACTGGTGCACCGCCGACGTGGGCTGGGTCACCGGCCACAGCTACATCGTCTATGGCCCGCTGGCCAACGGCGCCGTGTCGCTGATGTTCGAGGGCATCCCCAACTACCCCAGCGTCTCGCGCTTCTGGGAAGTCATCGACAAGCACCAGGTCAACATCTTCTACACCGCCCCGACCGCCATCCGCGCCCTGATGCGCGAAGGCACCGAGCCGGTGAAGAAGACCAGCCGCAAGTCGCTGCGCATCCTCGGTTCGGTGGGCGAGCCCATCAACCCGGAAGCCTGGATGTGGTATCACGACGTGGTGGGCGACAAGCGCTGCCCCATCGTCGACACCTGGTGGCAGACGGAAACCGGCGGCATCCTCATCACCCCGCTGCCGGGCGCCACGCCCCTGAAGCCGGGTTCGGCCACCCGCCCATTCTTCGGCGTCTACCCGGTGCTGGTGGACAACGAGGGCAACGAGCTGTCGGGTGCCACCGAAGGCAACCTGTGCATCGCCATGAGCTGGCCGGGCCAGATGCGCACCGTCTACGGTGACCACGACCGCTTCGTGCAGACCTACTTCACCACCTACAAGGGCTACTACTTCACCGGCGACGGCGCCCGCCGCGACGAGGACGGCTACTACTGGATCACCGGCCGCGTCGACGACGTCATCAACGTCTCCGGCCACCGCATGGGCACCGCCGAGATCGAATCGGCCCTGGTTGCCCATCCCAAGGTGGCGGAAGCGGCCGTGGTCGGCTACCCGCACGACATCAAGGGCCAGGGCATCTATGCCTACGTGACCCTGGTGGCCGACGAGGAGCCGACCGAGGAGCTGCGCAAGGAACTGGTGAAGTGGGTGCGCGACGAAATCGGCCCCATCGCCAGCCCCGACGTCATCCAGTGGGCGCCGGGCCTGCCGAAGACCCGTTCGGGCAAGATCATGCGCCGCATCCTGCGCAAGATCGCCGAGAACGACTTCGGCGCCCTGGGCGATACCTCGACCCTCGCCGACCCCAGCGTGGTCGACGACCTGATCGAGAACCGCGGCGGCAAGTAAGCCCCACGGCCTGCCTCGGCACGGAGAACGGGAGCCCCTGCGGCTCCCGTTTTTCGTTGCCCCCGCCCCGCCCCCGCCCGCCCCGCCGCTCAGCCCAGGCGGCAGGTCACCGGCGGGTCGATGAGCAGGCGCAGCTATATCCATCAATTTTTGAATGGAAAATACCACCGCCTTGTTACATAGTTCGCGCTACTAGAGGATGTGTAAGCGGACAAGGAGCTGTGATGGCAAGCAAGGACCGGGCTGATGGTCATGCAACGGGGATGGCAGGCGAATTCTTTGTCATGGAGCGGTTGTTCCGGCTGGGAACCCTGCCCGCGCTTACCGTCGGAAACGCAAAGGCCGTAGACATTCTTGTCCGAACGAAGAACGGCCGTAACATGGCCGTCAGCGTAAAAGCCGTGCGCGGCTCGGCTGGTAAATGGGTGGTGGGAACAGATGACTTCTGCGACCAATTCGATCTGATATTCGTTTTCCTTTTGTACAAGAATTTCCAGGATCTTGATACCAACCCGCGGGCTTGGATTGTTCCTGCTGCGGAAGTTGAAAAGATCAAAAGACCTCATATCACCGTCGGCAATTTCGCCGTGTACAACTCGCGAGATTCCCTCGAAAACTTGTCGCAGTACGAGAACGCATGGGAAACTTATTTTAGATAGTTTTCCTGTAAGCCTGCCTCGGCACGGAGAACGGGAGCCCCTGTGGCTCCCGTTTTTCGTCTGGCCCCGCCGTCCGCCGCTCAGCCGAAGCGGCAGGTCACCGGCGGGTCGATGAGCAGGCGCAGGCGCAGGGCGGCAGTGGTGGCGAACAACTGGGTCACCGCCTTGCGCCGGCTGGCGTGCAGGCGCGGGCGCCCGGCCGGCGGGCGCAGCACCGTCGCCTCGTGGCCGTCGGCGATGATCAGCCCTTCCGCCGCCGGCAGCAGGTCGAGCGGGAAGTCAGGCGGCACCGCGAAGCTGAAGGCATCGCAGAACTCCAGATACTCCTCCCACTTGCCGTCGGCGCGGAAGTCGGCGGCGCAGCTTTTCACCTCCACCACCAGCAGGCTGCCGTCGGGGGCGAGCGCCATCACGTCCACCCGCCGGCCGGTGGCGAGCGTTACCTCGGTGACCGGGGCATAGCCGCGGTCGATGAGGTGGCGGCAAAGGCCGCGGGTGGTGGCGCGGGCGGCGGGGGAGAGGTTTCCGTCGTTCATGGCTTGTTCCTCTGGTCAGGAGCAGCCTAGCGGCTCACCCTGGGCCACGCAACAGCCTTGCGGCCACGGGCGAATGAAGGAGTAGCGGCGATGAAGGTGGGTGTGGTGGGATGCGGCATGGTCGGCTCGGCCGCCGCCTATGCGCTGGTCATGCGCGGCGCGGCGTCGGAGGTGGTGCTGGTGGACCTCAACACCAAGCTGGCGGAGGCGCAGGCGCAGGACATCCGCCATGCCACGCCCTTTGCCTATGCGGTGACGGTGCGGGCCGGCGCCTATGCCGATCTGAAGGGGGCGGCGGTGGTCATCCTGGCCGCCGGCGCCAACCAGAAGCCGGGCGAGACGCGGCTTGAACTGCTCGGCCGCAATGCCGAGGTGTTCGGCGCCATCATCCCGCAGGTGCTGGAGGCGGCGCCGGAGGCCATCCTGCTGGTCGCCACCAACCCGGTGGACGTCATGACCCAGATCGCCACCCGCCTGTCGGGGCTGCCGCCGGCCCGGGTGATCGGCTCCGGCACCATCCTCGATTCCGCCCGCTTCCGCGGCCTGCTGGCCGGGCACCTGGGCATCTCGTCCAAGTCCACCCACGGCTACGTGCTGGGGGAGCACGGCGATTCCGAGGTGCTGTGCTGGTCGTCGGCCATCGCCGGCACGGTGCGGGTGGTGGAACTGGCGGAACAGCTGGGGCGGCCGCTGGACGGTCCGGCCCGGGCCGACATCGACGACAAGGTGCGCCGCGCCGCCTATCACATCATCGAGGGCAAGGGCGCCACCTGGTACGGCATCGGCGGCGGCCTCATGCGCATCTGCCAGGCCATCGGCGGCGACGAGCACGCGGTGCTGACCGTCTCGGTCCTCACCGACGACATCGAGGGGGTGCCGCAGGTGGCGGCCAGCCTGCCGCGCATCATCGGCCGCGGCGGCGTGATGGGCACCATCATGCCCGACCTCGACATCAACGAACGCGCCGCCCTGCGGCGGTCCGCCCAGGTGCTGAAGACGGCGGCGGACGAGGTGGGGTACTGACCGCCGACCCGCGCCCTTGCCCCGGTTCGGCCATCATCGCCTGCCATCCTGACCCCTGGCCGCCGCTGCCGTCTTCACATCTCCGACAGACCGGCGTAGCTGCCACAAAAGCGTCATACCTTCTTCTTGAGCTTGTCACTTTTCTGTCGCACATAGTAGGCCGCGCTTTCATCGACGGAAGCGTGGGTCTTCATCGGAGCGACAGAAGATGCACCGAGTTCGCGGCCTGCTTGCCCACTACGGTCCGCCGCTGGTGTTCGTGGCGGTGGTCTACGGCCTGCTGCAGGTGATCTGCGCCTACTGGCTGAAGGTGCCGCTGCGCACCCATGCCATCCCCACCGACCTGGCGCTGCATCTGCTGCTCGGCCTGGCGGTGCTGGAACTGTCGCGCACGCGCACCGCCTTCGTGACGCTCATGCTGCTGCTGATGACCCTGCTGCACGTCGGCAACGCGCTGAAGATCCTCATTCTCGGCGGCCCGGCCATGCCCGACGACGCCCTGGCCCTGCGGTCGCTGTTCCTGATCATGGAGCGCTGGCAGCTGGCGCTGGCGGTGGGCTTCCTGCTGCTGCTGGCGGTGGCCGCCTTCCGCGCCCTCACCCTGCGGCCGCGCCGCGCCCGCGTCGCCGCCACCGCCCTGGCCGGCGTCGCCGCCGTGGTGGCGGTGGAGCCGACCACGGTCGCCGCGCGCATGGACAGCACCTTCGGCAACATCGTGTGGGACCAGCGCGCCAACTACCTCAACCGCGGCCCGCTGGTGCATCTGGTGCAGGAAACCGCCCGCTACGCCGGCCGCAGCGAACGCGCCCCCGGCCGCGGCGACGTGCTGGCCGCCGTCGACCTGCTGCATCCGTCGGTGCAGGAAGTGGCGCTGTCCGCCCACCACGCCGGCCGTGACGACGGCGCCGCCGCCAAGCCCGGCCGCAACGTTCACGTGGTGGTGCTGGAGTCGTTCTGGGACCCGTCGGTGCTGACCGCGTCGGGCCTGTCGCAGGACCCCTTCGTGCCGGAATTCCGCGCCCTGTGGGAAGCCGGCGGCAATAGCCGCATCCTGGCGCCGGTGTTCGGCGGCTACACCGCCAATTCCGAGTTCGAGGCCCTGTGCGGCTTCCCGGTGTCGGAGGACGCGGTGTTCTTCGAGGCCCGGCTGCGCAACGCCGCCCCCTGCCTGCCGCGGCTGTTCTCCGACGCCGGCTATTCCACCGTCGCCTCCCACCCCAACGTGGCGGTGTTCTGGAACCGGGTGAACGCCTACGACCGCGTCGGCTTCGACGTCTACTGGTCGGAGCGCGACTTCGACCTGGACGACATGAACGGCGACTTCCTGGGCGATGCCTCGCTCTACCGCCAGGTGCTGGACAAGCTCGACCCGCTGCTGGAAACCGGCACGCCCACCTTCAACTACGTGCTGACCTTCTTCGGCCACCTGGATTACCCGCTGAACGGCAGCCGGCCGCGCGTCATCAGCGTGGACAACGACGAGCGCCTGGAGCGCTACGTCAACACCGTCCACTACAAGACCGCCGAGTTCATGGACTTCCTGGCCCGCCTGCGCGAGCGCGACCCCGACGGCATCGTCGTCGCCTTCGGCGACCACCTGCCCTTCCTGGGCGGCAACTTCGAATCCTATGCCCGCTCCGGCGTGCTGGCGGCCGACCGCAGCACCTTCGACGCCCGCATGTTCCGCGACATGGTGGCGACGCCGCTGATCGTCATCGACGGCCGCAACGGCCCGGTCGACCTCGGCACCCTGCCCCTCTACCAGCTGCCGAGCGAGATCCGCCGGCTGGCCGGGCTGCAGGCGCCCGCCCCCATGGACCTGACGGCGGTGCCGGACGGCGTCGGCGTGCGGCCGCTGCCGGGCCTGCATCTGGTGGTCAGCGACGACGGCGACGCCATCCTCTGCCGCGACGGCGAGGACGACGCCCCCGCCTGCGGCCCGTCGCGGTCGTGGCTGGAGGCGGTCGCCACCATCTCCACCGACCTGTTCGCCGGCCGCCAGTTCGTGCTGCGCGACGGCGCCACGCCGGACGTCGACGGCGACGACGGCGAGGAAGTGGTGCTGGCGCCCGATGCCGTGACGCCGGGAACCTGACCATGGCCGCTCCCGCCGCCTTCCCCCCGCCGCGCCGCCGCCGCGCCCTGGTCATCCACAACCCCACCGCCGGGGGCCGCCGCCGGGCGGTGCTGGCGGAGGTGGTGGAGGCCCTGCGCCGGCGCGGCGTGACGGTGGACATCCAGCCGACCGCCGGCCCCGGCGACGCCACCACCCTGGCCGCCGCCGCCTCGCGGGCGCGGCATGACGTGGTCTGCGCCGCCGGCGGCGACGGCACCATCAACGAGGTCGCCAACGGCCTGCTGCGCGCCGACGACCCGCCGCCGCTGGCGGTGATCCCCCTCGGCACCGCCAACGTGCTGGCCATCGAACTGGGCCTGCCGGCCGCACCCGACGCCCTGGCCGCCCTCATCGCCGACGGCGGCGAGGCGGCGGTGCATCCGGCGGTGGCCGACGACCGCGCCTTCCTGCTCATGGCCGGGGCGGGCTTCGATGCGGCGGTGGTGCATGGGGTGCGACGGCCGGTGAAGCGGCTGCTGGGCAAGGGCGCCTATGTGCTGCAGACGCTGATCGAGACGCTGCGCTACCGCTTCCCGCCGCTGACGGTGCGGGCCGACGGGCGCGAGTTAACCGCCCGCATGGTGGTCGCCTGCAAGGGCCGCCACTACGGCGGCCCCTATGTGGCGGCGCCGGAGGCGCGGCTGGGGGCCGGGTCGGTGCAGCTGTGCCTGTTCCATGGCGGCGGCGTGGTGGCGCAGGCGCGCTACGGCCTCGCCCTGCTGCGCGGACGGGTGGCGACGCTGTCCGACGTGACGGTGATTGAGGCGCGCGAGGTGACCATCACCGCCCCCGCCGCGACGGCACCGGTGCCGGTTCAGGTGGATGGCGATGCCGAGGCCGCCCTGCCCCTGCACATCACCATGGCGGCCCGGCCGCTGGCGGTGATTTCCCCCCAGGCGGCGCCGGTGACGGCGCCCTGCCCGGCGCCGACGGTGGCAGCGGCCTGAGCCGTCGCCTCAGCGCTTGCCCAGCAGCCGGTCGACCTCGTCCTGCGACAGGCCCTTGGCGCGGCTGAGGGCCTGCTCGTCCTCCGCTGCCGTGGCGCCGTCCATGCCCTGCGGCACCAGCCCCTTGTTGGCGGCCAGGTGGCGCAGGAAGCGGTTGACCTTGCGGATGCGCTGGCCGGTGAGATCCTGGAAGGCGCAGGCTTCCATGATGCCTTCCAGCCGCAGCAGGGTGCTCTGGTCCGGCCGCCGCTCCATCAGCAGTTCGACCAGCCCGAGGATGCGGTTGACCGCCCGTTCCTGTTCCTGCACCGCCGCTTCCAGGTTGCGGATGGCGGCGGTGAGGGCGGCATCGACCTTGTCGCCCGGCGCCCCGGCGGAGGATGAGGCGGGCGGCTTCATGGCACGTCCCCGGCGCATGCGCCAACGGCCGCCCCGGTGGGGGCGGCCGTTGCGGGGGCGACAGGGCCGCAGGTACAGACGCGCATGATCGTGCAGTCCTTCCCGGCGGGTGCGGCGACGCGGTTCAGCGCGGCGCCATCACCATGACCATCTGGCGGCCTTCCAGCTTGGGGTGCTGCTCGACCTTCGCCATCTCGGTGAAGTCGTCGCGAACACGTTCGAGAACCTTCATGCCCAGGTCCTGGTGCGCCATTTCGCGGCCCCGGAAGCGCAGGGTGAGCTTCACCTTGTCGCCGGATTCCAGGAAGCGCTTCACGTTGCGCATCTTCACCTGGTAATCGTTCTCGTCGATGTTCGGGCGGAGTTTGACCTCCTTGATCTCGACGATCTTCTGCTTCTTCTTCGCTTCCGCCTTCTTCTTCTGACTCTCGAACTTGAACTTGCCGTAGTCGAGAATCTTGCAGACCGGCGGTTCGGCGTTGGGAGAAATCTCGACCAGGTCGAGCCCGGCCTCTTCAGCCATCTCCAGCGCCTCGCGAATGTGCACGACGCCAACCTGCTCGCCGTCCTGGTCGATCAGGCGCACCTGCTGCACATTGATGGCATCGTTGACGCGCGGTCCATCTTTGGACGGCGGCGCCGTCATCGGTGGTCTAGCTATGAACACCCTCCCTCATCTGAGGAAAACAGGAAAAAGGCACGCTCCCGGCAACGCATCCTGCGTCATCCTCCCGACGCTTCCGTCGGCGGTGCCGTTACCGGCCCGGATGGTGACCGCAGGAAGCGCGGGGAGCGTGCCCGGCGACTGGTGTATCGGATCACCCCGCAGCGCGCAGGCTGGGCATGGCCGATTCGGTTTTCAGTGTAGCAACGAAGTCCTTCAGCGCAAGGACTTCTTGCTTGTTGTCGCCCAGGCGGCGGACGGCGACGGTGCCTTCCTCCGCCTCCCGCTTGCCGATGGCGACGATGAAGGGCACCTTGCGCAGGCTGTGCTCGCGGACCTTGTAGTTGATCTTCTCGTTGCGCAGGTCCAGCTCGGCCCGCAGACCCGCCGCCTTCAGCGCCGCCAGCACCGTGCGGGCGTAGTCGTCGCCATCCTGGGTGATGGTGGTCACCACCGCCTGCACCGGCGCCAGCCACAGCGGGAACTTGCCGGCGTAGTTCTCGATCAGGATGCCGATGAAGCGCTCGAAGCTGCCGAGGATGGCGCGGTGGAGCATCACCGGGCGGTGACGGGCACCGTCCTCGCCGACGTATTCCGCGCCCAGCCGCTCGGGCAGCACGAAGTCGACCTGCAGGGTGCCGCACTGCCAGTCGCGGCCGATGGCGTCACGCAGCACGAACTCCAGCTTCGGGCCGTAGAAGGCGCCCTCGCCGGGGTTGAGCGTCCATTCCAGGCCGGCCGCCTCGGTCGCTTCCTTCAGCGCCGATTCGGCCTTGTCCCAGGTCTCGTCGCTGCCGGCGCGCACCGCCGGGCGGTCGGAGAACTTCACCCGCACCTCGGTGAAGCCGAGATCCTGGTAGACCGACAGCAGCAGGGCGCAGAAGTCCTGCGTCTCGCTGGTGATCTGGTCTTCGGTGCAGAAGATGTGGGCGTCGTCCTGGGTGAAGGCGCGCACCCGCATCAGCCCGTGCAGGGCGCCCGACGGCTCGTAGCGGCTGCAGGCGCCGAACTCGGCCATGCGCAACGGCAGGTCGCGGTAGGACTTGATGCCCTGGTTGAAGATCTGCACGTGGCAGGGGCAGTTCATCGGCTTGATGGCGAGCGTGCGCTCGTCTTCCGTCTGGGCCGTGAACATGTTCTCGCGGAACTTTTCCCAGTGGCCGGAGCGCTCCCACAGCACGCGGTCGACCAGTTGCGGAGTGTTGACCTCCACATAGCCGGCGACTTCCAGGCGGTCGCGCATGTACTGCTGCAGCTTGCGGTAAAGCGTCCAGCCGTAGGGGTGCCAGAACACCGACCCTTGCGCCTCTTCCTGCATGTGGAACAGGTTCAGCTCGCGGCCCAGGCGGCGGTGGTCGCGCTTTTCCGCCTCTTCGAGCATCGTCAGATACTCTTTGAGCTGCTTTTCGGTCGCCCAGGCGGTGCCGTAGATGCGCTGGAGCATCTCGTTGCGGGCGTCGCCGCGCCAGTAGGCGCCGGCCAGCTTCATGACCTTGAAGGCCTTGGGCAGCTTGCCCGTCGACGGCAGGTGCGGGCCGCGGCAGAGGTCGAGCCACTGGCCCTGGCGGTAGACGGTGATGGTCTCACTGGCCGGCAGGTCGCGGATGATCTCGGCCTTGTACTGCTCGCCGATCTTCTCGAAGTAGGCGATGGCCTCGTCGCGGTCCCACTCCTCGCGCACGATCGCCTCGTTGCGGTCGACGATCTCCAGCATGCGCTGTTCGATCTTCGCCAGATCGTCGGGCGTGAACGGTTCGTCGCGCGCGAAGTCGTAGTAGTAGCCGTTCTCGATGGACGGGCCGATGGTCACCTGGGTGCCGGGGTAGAGTTCCTGCACCGCCTCGGCCATGACGTGGGCGGCGTCGTGGCGGATGAGGTCCAGCCCCTCGGGGTCCTTGGCGGTGATGATGGCGAGGCTGGCGTCGCGGTCGATGGGCCGGCCGAGATCCCACAGGGTGCCGTCCACCTTGCAGGCCAGCGCGGCCTTGGCGAGACCGGGGCCGATGTCCTCGGCGACTTTCTGGGCCGTGACGGGGCCGTCGTAATTGCGGACGCTGCCGTCGGGCAGGGAGATGGCGACCATGGCGATGAACTCTTCTTCCTCGGTGGAGGGTCGAAATCTACAGGGAATCGCCCACTGATCAAGCCGCCTGCGGTCCACGACGGGCACGGCAGCGGCGGGCGCAGCAGGCGGCGCCGGAGGTATGGCGGATGGGCGGGAGGCGAACCCCGGCCGCGGAGAGGCTCACGCGGCGCGAACCACACCCGTGCCCATAGTTCGCGTGGCCACCCCGCCACCGGGGATGCCGGCGCGAAGGCTGCGACGAAGGTCGCTCGTCAGGGGGGCCACGGGGTGCACGGGAGCAGGCTCTGTCCGTTCGGAAGGAAGGAAACGCCCCAAACCTAGGGCTTTCCGCCCGCCGAGTCCAGACCCAGCAGGTCCTGGTAGACGGCCAGCGTGCGGTCGACCATGCGTTCCTTGCTGAACTCCGCCTTCACGCGGGCGATGGCGCGGTCCTTCAGGGCCTCGCGCTGTTCCGCCGTCAGGGCCAGGGCTTCGTCGAGGGCGCGGGCGAGGTCGTCGGCGCTTTCCGGCCAGAACAGCCAGCCGGTCTGGCCGCCGGGGGCGACGATTTCCGGCGCCGCGCCGTGGTTGGGCGCGATCACCGGCCGGCCCATGGCGGAGCCCTCGGCGACCACGCGGCCGAAGGCTTCCGGGTCGGTGGAGGCCGATACCACCACGTCGGCCAGCTTGTAGGCCGCCGGCATGTCGTCGCAGTCGCCGACCAGATGCACGGTATCGGTCAGGCCCAGCCGCTCGATCAGCGCCTGCAACTCGTCGCGGTAGCCGGTGCGGCCCTGGTCGGAGCCCACCAGCAGCGCCCGCACCGGCCGGTGCTGCACCTTGGCCAGCGCCCGGATCAGCACTTCCTGGCCCTTCCAGCGGGTCAGGCGGCCGGGCAGCACGATCACCGGCACGCCGTCGGGCAGGCGCCAGCGCTGCACCAGCTGGATCATGCGTTCCTGGCTGACGCGGTCGGGGTCGAAGCGGCTGAAGTCGACGCCGCGGTGGATCACCGTCACCCGCTCGCCGCTGACGCCGTAGACGCGGGCGATGTGGTTGCGGATGAACTCGGAAATGGCGATCACCCGGTCGCCGTCGGCCATGACGGCGTTGTAGGCCCGCTTGAGGCCAAACGGACCCAGGTTGTAGGTGCCGTGGAAGGTGGTGACGAAGGGCACACCCAGCGCCCGGGCGGCGGCACGGGCGCTCCACGCCGGGGCGCGGGAGCGGGCATGCACCAGCTTGACGTCGCGTTCGGTGATCAGCGCCTTCAGGCGATCGACGTTGCGCCGCATCACCCACGGCTTCTTCGACGCCAGCGGCAGGGTGACGTGTTCGGCGCCGACGCGGGTCAGCTCGCGCACCATGCGGCCGCCTTCGCTGGCGACCAGGGCGCGGCCGCCGGCCTGCACGATGCCTTCGGCGATTTCCACCGTGCCGCGCTCCACCCCGCCGGTATCGAGGCGGGGCAGGACCTGCAGGATGGTGGGGGGCGCGTCGCCGGTTTGGTCGAGGGCGGCGGAGGTGATACTGTCGGCGTTCACCGCGGGGTCCGAATACTGTCGAAGAAAGAAGGAAGGAGCGAGCTGGTCCCATGTCCGAAGACATGTCCGCCCGTGCTGCGCCGCGCACTCTAGCACGCCGCGACGGCGCGTCCATCGCCTACCACAAGACCGAGGCCGCACCGTCCATGCAGGGGCGGACCGGCGTCGTCTTCCTGCACGGGCTGATGTCCGACATGGACGGCGGCAAGGCTCTACACCTGGAAGCGCATTGCCGCAAGTCCGGCCGCGCCTTCCTGCGCTTCGACCAGTACGGCCACGGCCTGTCGTCGGGCCGCTTCGTCGACGGCAGCATCGGCCGCTGGGCGGAAGACACCGCCGCCGTGCTCGACGCCCTGACGGACGGGCCGCAGGTGCTGGTCGGCTCGTCCATGGGCGGCTGGCTGATGCTGCTGGCGGCCCTGGCGCGGCCCGAACGGGTGGCCGGGCTGGTGGGCATCGCGGCGGCGCCCGACTTCACCGAAGACCTCATGTGGCCGTCCTTCACCGACGCCCAGAAGGCGGAACTGGAACGCCGCGGCTACATCGAGGAACCGTCGGAATACTCGGAAGAGCCCTACGTCATCGGCCGCGCCCTCATCGAGGACGGCCGCCACCGGCTGGTGCTGCGCGACCCGACGCTGCCGATTCGCTGCCCCATCCGCCTGATCCACGGCCAGCGCGACACCTCCGTCCCGTGGCAGACCGCCCTGCACATCCAGGACAAGGCGGAAAGCGACGATGTGGAGGTGATCCTGGTGAAGGGCGGCGACCATCGGCTGTCGTCCGACGCCGACCTCGCCCGCCTCACCCGCACCCTCGACGCCCTGCTGGAGGCGGTGGACCCATGAGCCTGACCGATACCGCCCCCGCCGCCATCACCGACTTCGCCGGCGACCATTTCTGGCTGTCCAACTTCTTCCCCTCGCCGGTGGAGATGGACGGCGCCCTTTACGTCACCGTCGAGAACGCCTTCCAGGCCGCCAAGACCCTCGACCGCGACGCCCGCCGCGCCTTCGAGACCTGCGGTGCCGACGAATCGAAGATGCGCGGCATGCAGGTGGCCCTGCGGCACGACTGGGAGGCGGTGAAGAGCGACATCATGCTCGCCCTGCTGCGGGAGAAGTTCGCCATTCCCGCCCTCGGCCGCCGCCTGATCGCCACCGGCACGGCGGAGATCGTCAACCGCAACGTCTTCGGCGACACCTTCTGGGGCGTCACCCGTGCCGGTGGCCGCAACGAACTGGGGCGGCTGCTCATGCAGGTGCGGGCGGAGATCGCCGCCGCTGCCGCCGCTCACCCCCGGCCGGAGCGCACGCCGGCCTGATAGGCGCCCGGCGTGATGCCGTACAGCCGCTTGAAGCGGCGGGTGAAGTGGGGCTGGTCATACAGCCCCACCGCCGCCGCCACCTGGGCCGGCGGCTCGCCGGCCCGCAGCCGCGCCTTGGCCGCCGCCAGCCGCCGTTCCATCAGGTAGGCGTGCGGCGTGCAGCCGGTGGCGCGGCGGAAGGCCCGCACCAGCTGGAACCGCGACAGGCCCGCCACCGCCGCCACATCCTCCAGCGACAGGTCGGCCTCCAGGTTGGCGGCCATGAACTCCATCGCCCGCCGCACCTGGCGGGGCGCATCGGGCGCCGGCGCGTCGGTCACCACGCCGGCATGGCGCCCGAACACCGCCGCCAGCACGCCGAGCAGCGCCGTCTGCCGGCCGAGCGTGGTGCCCGGCGCGGCATGATCGCCGTCGAAGGCCGGCAGCACCCGCCGCAGCGCCTCGGCCAGCTGCGGATCGGGGGTGACCGGCTGGCGGTAGAAGGGCATGGCGGTGCGATCGCTGCCGGGGCGGCCGGCGGCATCGCGCAGCACCTCCTCCAGCAGCGGCGGATCGAGATAGAGCACCCGGTAGCGATAGCCGCCGGGGGCGCCGGCACTGCCGTCGTGGATGTCGCCGGGGTTGGTGGTCAGCAGGTGGTCGCGGGTCGCCAGCCAGTGGCTGCCGCGGCAATTGAACGACTCGACACCCGACTCCACCACCCCCACCAGACATTCGTCGTGGGCGTGGCGGGCGAAGGCATGGTGGGTGAAGCTGGCGGCAAAGAACTCGCACCCCGGCGCCGCCGGGTGGCGCCAGAAGCGGCTGTGCTCGACAGGGGCGGCAGCAGGCTGAAGGCTCATGACGGACAGCCTAGCGCGGATGCGGCGGCGGGTCTTGTACCCCGTTGCAGCCCGTGGCGGACTTGGCCGCCTTCGGCTAAGGTATTATGGTAGTATCGGACCTTGGAATGACAAGAAACCTGTCCCAAGTGGCCCTTTTCGCTAGCCTCCGGGCTCCCTACGATCAAGGTATGACGCCAAAGATCCTCGCCATGGAACTGATGACTGAGCCCGCCGCGACCGACCTGCCGGAGCGCCCGGCGGAGGTCGATCCGGTGGTCGTCAAGGTGCAGACCCTGGAACGCCACGGCTGGCAGCCGCTGGGCCAGGCGGTGCTGCGCGCCTGTTATCAGGTCGCCACCGGCGGATCGTGCACCCTGGTCAGCGATGCCGCCACCTGGGTGGTGCCGCAGGGCTGCGGCGTCTTCATTCCCGCCGGCACCGTGCAGGCATCGCTGACCGGCAGCGGCCGGGCAGTGATGCAGACGGTGGAGATCGACGCCCAGCGCGCCGCCCCCTTCGGCGACCGCTGCCGGGTGATGGAAGCGACACCGCTGCTGCGCGCCCTGGTCACCGCCCTCGGCGGCGAGCCCGCCGACTCGGCGCGGCGCGAGGCCACCACCACCCTGCTGCTGGACGAGATCGGCCGCGCCCGCGTCAGCGGCTTCGCCCTGCCCGACCCCGCCGACCCGCGCCTGCGCCGGGTGGCCCGGCGGGTGTGGTCGGCCCCGGCCGAGCCGCTGGACGTGGACGGCGCCGCCGCCCTGGCGACCATGAGCCGCCGCACC
Organism: Caenispirillum bisanense; assembly: GCF_039523075.1. NCBI lineage: Bacteria > Pseudomonadati > Pseudomonadota > Alphaproteobacteria > Rhodospirillales > Novispirillaceae > Caenispirillum > Caenispirillum bisanense. The sequence continues at coordinate 31,954 of NZ_BAAAEP010000022.1, read as the reverse complement.
TTCACCCGCCGCTTCGGCGCCGAGACCGGCATGGGCTTCGACGCTTGGCAGCGCCGGCTGCGCCTGCTGACGGCGGTGCCGCGGCTGGAGGAAGGGGTGCCGGTGTCCATCGTCGCCTTCGACCTCGGCTACGACAGCGTCTCGGCCTTCATCGCCGCCTTCAAGCGCGCCTTCGGCGAAACGCCGAAGCGCTTCGGCCGCGCCTCGGTGCGGGCGGCGGCGGAGTAAGTCGTCAGCCGTCGGTCCAGCGGTCGGCGGCGGCATCGTCGCTGGCCTTGGCCTCCACCCAGCGGCGGCCGTCGGCGGTTTCTTCCAGCTTCCAGAACGGCGCCTTGGTCTTCAGCCAGTCCATCAGGAAGGCGCAGGCGTCGAACGCCGCCTGCCGGTGGGCGCTGGCGGTCAGCACCAGCACGATGCGGTCGCCCGGCTCCAGCCGGCCGTAGCGGTGGATGACGCGCACGTCGATCAGCGGCCAGCGGCGGCGGGCTTCCTGCTCGATGGCCTCCAGTTGGCGCTCGGTCATGCCGGGGTAGTGTTCCAGGGTCATGGCCGCCACCGCCGAGTCGCCGCCGGCGCTCTTGTCGGCGCGCACCAGGCCGAGGAAGCTCGCCACCGCCCCCACCGAGGCATCGCCGGCGCAGAACGACGCCATCTCGGCGCCGGGGTCGAAATCCTCGCGCTGCACCCGGATCATGGCCGCCGCCCTCCCCTGTCGCTCAGCCGCCGGTGACGGGCGGGAAGAAGGCCACTTCGTCGCCGGCCTTCACCGGCGCGTCCAGGCCGGCATAGTCCTGGTTGACGGCGCAACGCAGGCGGGCCGGATCGGCCAGCGCCTTGCCGTGACCGGCGGAGCGGCCGGCGAGCCAGCCCAGCAGGGTGCCGACGGTGGCGACCTCGGGCGGCGGCGCCACCTCCTCGCGGCCGGTGCCGATGCCGTCGCGCAGCCAGGCGAAATAGAGCACGGTGATCATTCGCCGGCCTCCCGGTGCAGGTCGTTGGCGGCGGCGGCGCGGTCAGCAGCGGCACGGTCGGCCTCCGCTTCGGCCTCGGCGCGGCGGCGGTCGGTTTCCTTCATGTGGAACAGGCCGTGGGTCATGTAGTCCCAGCCGGTGACCACGGTCATCAGCGCCGCGATCCACAGCGCCACCTCGCCAGCCAGCCCCGCCGGCACGCCCCACGGCGCCGAATCGCCGAGGATCAGCAGCGTCAGGGCGACCAGCTGGAAGGTGGTCTTCCACTTGGCGAGCTTGGTGACGGGCACGCTGACCTGGATCTCGGCCAGGAACTCGCGCAGGCCGGACACCAGGATCTCGCGGCACAGGATGACCACCGCCGGCAGGTAGCTCCAGGTCGACAGGCCGTCGAAGCCGACCAGCATCAGCAGCACGGCGGCCACCAGCAGCTTGTCGGCGATGGGGTCGAGGAAGCGGCCGAGGGAACTGACCTGGTTCCACCGCCGCGCCAGCCAGCCGTCGAACCAGTCGGTGACGGCGGCGGCCACGAACAGGGCACAGGCGATCCACTGCGACACCGGGCCGGGGATGTAGAACAGCGCCACCACCGCCGGAATCGCCAGGATGCGCGACAAGGTCAGGATGTTCGGCAGGGTATACAACGACCCGGTCCTTCTAAACAGCGAGCGGCAAGGGATGGAGGCGGCGCGATCTTAGCCGCCTCAGCCCTCGGGATGGAAGTGATCATAGATCTTGCGGGCAAGTGCGGCAGAAATACCGTCGACGCTTTCGAGATCCTGCAATGCCGCTTCCGACACCGCCCGCGCCGACCCGAAGTGGTGCAGCAGGGCCTTCTTGCGCGTCGCGCCGATGCCGGCGATGTCGTCCAGCCCGGTCTTCTGGATGTCCTTCGACCGCCGCGCCCGGTGGCCGCCGATGGCGAATCGGTGCGCCTCGTCGCGCAGGCGCTGCAGGAAGTACAGCACCGGGTGGTTGGGCGGCAGCTGGAACGGCTCGCGGTCGGCCATGAAGAAGCGCTCGCGGCCGGCGTTGCGGTCCGGCCCCTTGGCGATGGACACCAGCCCGACGTCCTCCACCCCCAGTTCGGCGAAGACCTCGCAGGCGACGGTCAGCTGGCCCTGGCCGCCGTCCACCAGCACCAGGTCGGGCCACTGGCCGCGGTCGCGGTCGGGATCGTCGCGCTGGGCGGCCTTGAAGCGGCGCGTCAGCACCTCGCGCATCATGGCGTAGTCGTCGCCGGGCGCCACCGGCCCCTTGATGTTGAAGGTGCGGTAGGCGCTTTTCATGAAGCCTTCCGGCCCGGCCACGATCATGCCGCCAAGCGCATTGGTGCCCTGGATGTGGCTGTTGTCGTAGACCTCCACCCGCTCCGGCGTGCGGTCGAGGCCGAACACTTCCGCCACCCCCTCCAGCAGCTTGCGCTGGGCCGAGCTTTCCGCCAGCCGGCGGCCGAGGGCCTCGCGGGCGTTGCGTTCGGCGGTCGCCACCATGGCGGCGCGGTCGCCCCGCTTCGGCACATGGATGCGCACGCGGCGGCCGGCCTTGGCGGTCAGCGCCTCGCCCATCAGGATCTCCTGCGGCAGCGGGTGGCTGAGCAGCAGTTCCTTCGGCGGGTCCTTGTTGTCGTAGAACTGGCCGATGAACGCCTCCAGCACCTCGCCGGCGGTGGCGTCCTGGCTGTGGGCGGGGAAATAGGCGCGGTTGCCGTAGTTCTGGCCGGTGCGGAAGAAGAACACCTGCACGCAGGCCTGCCCGCCGGCCTGATGGATGGCCATGACGTCGGCATCGGCGGCATCGGGCAGGTTCACTTCCTGGTGCGCCTGGATGCGGGTCAGCGCCCGGATGCGGTCGCGGTACATGGCCGCGTCCTCGAACTCCAGGTTCTCCGACGCCTGCTCCATGCGCTGCGCCAGGGCCTGCTGGACGCGGGCGCTTTCGCCGGACAGGAAGGCGCGCGCCTCCTCCACCAGCTCCCGGTACTGGGCGCGGCCGATGCGCTCGACGCACGGGGCGGAGCAGCGCTTGATCTGGAACAGCAGGCACGGCCGGGTGCGGCTGGAAAACACGGCGTCGGAGCACGAGCGCAGCAGGAACGCCTTCTGCAGGTGGGCGAGCGTCTGGTTGACCGCCCCGGCGCTGGCGAACGGCCCGAAGTACTGCCCCTTCAGCGACCGCGCGCCGCGGTGCTTGACGATCTGCGGATAGTCGTGCCCCTCGGTGACGACGACGTAGGGGAAGCTCTTGTCGTCGCGCAGCAGGATGTTGTACCGCGGCTTCAGGCGCTTGATGTAGTTGCTTTCCAGCAGCAGCGCCTCGACCTCGGTGGAGGTGACGACGATCTCCATGCTCGCCGTCTCGGTCACCATGCGCTGCAGCCGCATGGGCAGCTGGCCGATGCGGGTATAGGCCACCACGCGCTTCTTCAGGCTTTTCGCCTTGCCGACATAGAGCACGTCGCCGCGGGCGTTCATCATGCGGTAGACGCCCGGCTTGTCCGGCAGCGTCCGCAGGGTGGCGGCAATGACCTCCACGCCCTGATTGACGACGGCGAGCGGCGCCTCCTCCGGCGGAACCGGATCGGCGGGGACGGCGGGAACGGTGGGGTCGCTGACGGCGGTCATGGGGGCTATTTCGGGTAACGGCACTAAAGGGTCAACCGGGGATGCGGCAGGGACGGCCGGCGGAGTCCGGCAGCAGCCCTGAGATTCCTCCACATATCCACGGCCGCTGTGGATAACTCTGTGCAAAGTGGTGGGGCAAGCGGTGCGAAGCGGCGCCGGCCAAGGAGTCGCATCGCATTGCCCAGTTTTTGGGCGACCACCTCAACCCCTTGGTTTGCCTTGGTTTTGACGCCGGTGAAGGGCGCCGGGCGGGGCTGCACAGTTGCATCTTGACAGCCGTGTGATGGTCTGGCAGCCCGGCCGCCGCCTGTGCAAAACCCGCGCGGCGGGTAAAGGAAGGGCTTGACAGGCCGGATGATCCCTTCGGATCCACCCCATCCGAACGTCGCGGGTAAAAGGTCATAGGGCCGCGACTCGTGGTGGTGACTGCCCTGCCGCCGCCGGCGGTCAGGCGAGCGGGCTGAAGCGCTCGATCTCCACGCCCACCGAACCGACGTCGTCGAACACGTCCAGCTTCTCCACCCGCACCCGCACGGAGCGGATTCGCCCGTCGGTCAGGCAGGTCTGGGCGATGCGTTCGGCCATGGTTTCCACCAGGTTGACGTGCCGGTCGAGCACCACGTCGCGGACGCGGTCGCGAATCGCCTCGTAGCACACCACCTGCTCCAGGCTGTCGCCCACCGGGCCGTCGCCCTCGCGCACCGCCAGGTCCAGGTTGATGCGCACCCGCTGGGCGTTCTCGTGCTCGTGCTTGTAGACGCCGACCTTGGCGCTGATCACCAGATCACGGATGAACACATGCCGCAGGCCCAGGTGGGCATTGGCGATGGGGAACGGCTTGACGACGGGATTGGGGGTCATGGGCATCCGGATCCGCTGGGCGCTCTCCCGCCGCCGCCACGGCAGCGGGCGGCGCGGGAGCGCGATATGGGGCGGGTGCCGTCACTCCGCCAGGAACTGCGGTCCCTGACCGTGACGCGGCGCCTGGGTCCAGGCCAGATGCTGCCCGCCGTCGAGCGCAATCATTTGCCCGGTCATGGCCGGCGCCGCAAGGATGAATCGTACCGCATCGGCCACTTCCTGCGGGCTGGTGCCATGCTGCAACGGCATGGAGGCGCACTGCTCGGCGAACTGCTCGTCGCTCTGGCGCGGGCTCGGCAGGGTGGGGCCGGGGCCGATGCCGTTGACGCGGATGCGCGGCGCCAGCGCCAGCGCCAGGGTCTGGGTCAGCGTCCACAGGCCGGCCTTGGACAGCGTGTAGGTGACGAAGTGGGGGGTGAGGTTCCACACCCGTTCATCGATGATGTTGACGACGCAGCCGCGCGCGTCCTCCGCCACCTGGCGGGCGAAGGCCTGGGTGAGCACGAAGGGCGCCCGCAGGTTGGCGTTCAGGTGCAGGTCCCACGATTCGCGGGTGGCCGAATCCCAGCTGTCGTACTCGAACACCGAGGCGTTGTTGATGAGCGCCCCCAGCGGCCCGAGTGCCGCCGTCGCCTGCTCCACCAGCGCTGCCGTCTCCGCCTCGTCGGACAGGTCGGCGCGCACCGTGGCGGCGCGCACCCCCCGCGCCTCGATCTCCGCCGCCACCGCCTCGGCCTCGGCCGGGTCGGAGCGGTAATGGACGGCGACGTTCCAGCCGTGCGCCGCCAGATCAAGGGCGATGGCGCGGCCGATGCGCTTGGCGGCGCCGGTGACGAGGACGGTCTTGGGCGAGGGCAGGGGATGGGTCATGCGAGCACGTGTTCCACGCCGATGAAGAGGACGGCTATATAAGCAGCGTAGCCGCCGAGGAGAAGCCCTCCCTCCGCCCGCGCCAGGCGGCGGCCGGTGAGGAAGAACGGCACCAGCAGCACCGTCACCGCCAGCATCACCCAGGCATCGAAGGCCATCACCTGGGCCGGCGCGGCGGCCGGCTTCACCAGCGCCGAGACGCCCATGATGCCGAGGATGTTGAACAGGTTGGAGCCGACCACGTTGCCGAGCGCCATGTCGTTCTGCTTCTTCAGGGCGGCGGCGACGGCGGTCGCCAGTTCGGGCAGCGAGGTGCCGATGGCCACCATGGTCAGGCCGATCACTTCCTCCGGCACGCCCCAGTCGCGGGCGATGGCAACGGCGCCGGTGACCAGCAGCCGCGCCCCCAGGATGACGCCGCCCAGGCCGACGAGGGTGGCGGCGATGATCATCCACCATGGCTTGTGCTGCAGGCTGGACAGTTCCTCCAGTTCGGCGGCGGCGGCGCGGGCATCGGCGGCGTTGCGGCTTTCCCGCACGTAGGACCACAGCAGGTAGGCCGCCAGCGCCGCCAGCAGCACCGCACCTTCCTGGCGGATGACGCCGTCGCTCCAGGTGAACACCACCATGGCGACGGTGGCGAGGATCAGCACCGTCGCCTCGCGGCCGAAGGTCCGCATCTCCGCGTGCACCGGCCGGATCAGCGCCGCCAGCGCCAGGATCAGCATGATGTTGGCGATGTTGGAGCCGATGACGTTGCCGTAGACCAGCCCGCCCGACCCTTCCAGCGCCGCCTGCACGCAGACCACCAGTTCCGGCGCCGAGGTGCCGAAGGCCACCACCGTCAGGCCGATCACCAGCGGCGACACGCCCAGCCGCTCCGCCATGGCGACGGCGCCGCGCACCAGCGCCTCGGCGGCACCGACCAGCAGCACCAGCCCGGCGGCGAAGGCGATCCACGACATCAGCATGGGACGGCGGCTCCGTTGCAGCGAAAGGAATGCGCCACACCAATGCGCCGGCGGCGGCAGGTGTTGCGTCACCACCGGCGGTGGCGGGCGAACGATGGGCGGCCAGGGCCGGTGGTGTCAAGCCGCATGGCCGGCAGCGGGCCGAGATGCCCGTTGCGGCGGTGCAGTGTCAAATAAATTCATCGGGTGATTGACAGTTCGCAGGTGCCTCGGTCACCCTGTAGAGGCACAACAGAAAGCCTGTGGCCCTCCGAAACCCGGTGATTGTGCGCCGGGGCCCCGCGTCAGTGTTCGAGATATGCGACGGGGCGGTGCGGCGGTCAGGCTCACTTGGGGAGTATCACGATCATGAAACCCGGCGTGGAGGAGCTGACCAGCTTCCTGGCCGACCACCCCGACGTGGAATACGTGGACGCCATCCTGTTCGACCTGTGCGGCATCGTGCGCGGCAAGCGCTACCCCCGCCAGGACGCCAAGGGCCTGTTCACCAACGGCATGCAGATCCCCTACAGCGTGTTCCTGCTCGACGTCACCGGCGACTGCCCCGATGCCGGCGGCCGCGGCTTCTCCGACGGCGACCCCGACGGCATCGCGGTGCCCATCGCCGGCACCCTGAAGCGCGTGCCCTGGGCGCGGGTGCCCTCGGCGCAGGTGCTGCTGACCATGACCGACCAGGACGGCGCCGCGTCCTTCCTCGATCCGCGCAACGTGCTGCAGAAGGTGGAACACCGCCTGCTGGCCGACGGCCTGCAGCCGGTGACGGCGCTGGAGCTGGAATTCTACCTCATCGACCGCCAGCGCATGGGCGACGGCAGCCCGCAGTTCCCCATCGCGCCGGACACCGGCCAGCGCGACAAGAACACCCAGGTCTACGGCATGTGGGAGATCGAATCCTACGCCGCCGTGCTGCGCGACATCGAAACCGCCTGCAACATCCAGGGCGTGCCGTGCTACACGGCCTCCAGCGAGTACGCGCCGGGGCAGTTCGAGGTCAACCTGCGGCATGTCACCAGCGGCGTCGCCGCCGCCGATCATGCCAGCCTGCTCAAGCGCGTGGTCATGGGCGTCGCCGAGCGCCACGGCTTCGAGGCGACGTTCATGTCCAAGCCCTTCAGCAAGATGGCGGGCAACGGGCTGCACATCCACCTGTCGCTGTGCGACAGCGAGGGCCGCAACATCTTCGACGACGGCAGCGACGGCGGCTCGGAGATGCTGCGCTGGGCCATCGGCGGCATGCAGGCGACCATGCCGGAGGCGATGGCCATCTTCGCCCCCAACGCCAACGCCTACCGCCGCTTCCAGCCCAACCTCTATGTGCCGGTGGGGCGCACCTGGGGCATCAACAACCGCTCCGTTGCCTTCCGCGTGCCGGCGGGCGAAGGCGCGGCGCGGCGGGTGGAGCACCGCATCTGCGGTGCCGACGCCAACCCCTATCTGGCGCTGGCGGCGGTGATGGCGGGCGCCCACCACGGCATCACCCACCGCATCGACCCCGGCCCGGCCGACACCGGCAACGCCGGCAAGGAGATGGACGCGGGCGTGCCGTTCACCTGGCGCAGCGCCCTGCACGCCCTGAAGGAGGCCGAACTGCTGCCCGGCTACTTCGGCGCCGAGTACCTGTCGCTCTACCACGACACCAAGTGGGCGGAGCTGGAGAAGTTCCAGAGCGTCATCGCCCCGCACGAATACGCCTGGTACCTGTAACGGTGCGACGGGCCGGTCCTTCGGGATCGGCCCGTTGCCGTTGCGGGGAGGGCGTCGTCAGCCCGCCGCGCCGCTGCCGCAGGCGGGCGCCGGTGCGTTGGCATGGGCGCTGAGATCGGTGATCGTCGGGTGGTCGCCGCACAGCGGGCAACCGGGGTCGCGCGGCACCCGCACGGTGCGGAACTCCGCCGCCAGGGCATCCCAGATCAGCAGCCGGCCGGCCATGGACGTGCCGACGCCGAGGATCTCCTTCAGCACTTCCGTCGCCTGCAGCGAGCCGATCACCCCCGGCACCGCCCCCAGCACGCCCGCCTGGGCGCAGGTGGGGGCCGAGCCCGGTGGCGGCACGTCGCCATAGATGCAGCGGTAGCAGGGGCCGCCGCGATGGGTGGCGAAGGTGGTCAGCTGGCCGTCGAAGCGCAGGATGGCGCCCGACACCAGCGTCCGGCCGGCGAAATGGCAGGCATCGTTGACCAGGAAGCGGGTTTCGAAGTTGTCGGAGCCGTCGGCCACGATGTCGTAGCGGCCGATGAGGTCGAGGGCGTTGTCGGCGGTCAGCCGGCAGCGGTGCTCCACCACCGTGACGTCGGGGTTGAGCGCCCGCATGCGCCGGCCAGCGCTTTCCACCTTGGGGCGGCCGATGGCGTCCACATCGTGCGCCACCTGCCGCTGCAGGTTGGACAGGTCGACGCTGTCGTCGTCGATGATGCCGATGGTCCCCACCCCCGCCGCCGCCAGATAGAGCGCCAGCGGCGACCCCAGGCCGCCGGCGCCGATCAGCAGCACGCGGGCCTTCAGCAGCGCCTCCTGCCCGATGCCGCCCACCTCCTTCAGGATGATGTGGCGGGCGTAGCGGTGGATCTGGTCGTCGGTGAAGGTCACGGGGCTGGTCCTGCAGGGGCTGACGCCCTCCGCATGTAACGTCTGCCGCCGCCGTGGGCAAGGGCGGAGGCCCGCCGGCGCCGTCCTCAGCGGGCGGCGCGCAGGGCGGTGAGGGTGGCGGCGGTGAGGCTGCCGTCGGCCGGCAGCCCGTGGGCGGCCTGGAAGGCGGCGACGGCGGCGCGGGTGCGGCGGCCCATCAGGCCGTCGGTGCCGCCCGGTGAATACCCCAGCGTCGCCAGCCGTTGCTGCACGTAAAGCACCGTCGGCCCGTCCTCGCCGGCCGGCACGCCGGTCACCGGCTGCCAGCGCTGCACCACCGCATCGGCGGCGGCGCGGGCGGTGGGGCCGATGCGTTCGCGCAAGGGCGCCAGGGCGGCCCCGGCCTCGGGATGACCACGGTCGCGGGCCAGCGTCAGCCAGGCCAGCGCCGCCGTCGGGTCGGCCGGCACGCCGGCCCCGGTCTGGTGGGCAAGGCCGAGGCGGTACTGGCCCTCCGCATCGCCGCGCCGGGCGGCCTCGCCGAACCAGCGGGCGGCCCAGGCGACGTCCTTCGGCACCCCCTGGCCGTCGGCATAGAGGCGGCCGAGCGCCGTCTGCGCCGCCGGCAGGCCGAGGGCGGCGGCGCGGTCCAGCAGCCCCAGCGCCCGGCCGGGATCGCGCCGCACGCCGCGGCCGTCGGCGGTCAGCTGGGCGAGGCGATAGAGCCCCACGGGATGCCCCTGGGCCGCCGCCTGCTCGAACCACAGGGCGGCGGCGCGCGGGTCTTCGGCGGCGGTGCCCCGGCCGGCCAGCCGCGCCACACCGGCCGCCACCTGGGCATCGGCGAGGCCCTGGTCGGCGGCATTTTCCAGCAGGCGCAGCCCTTCCGCCTCGTCCAGCGCCACGCCGGCGCCGGTCATGTAGGCCTGGCCGAGCAGATACTGGGCCCGCGCCTCGCCCTGCACCGCCACCGGCCACAGCGCCAGCAGGGCGGCGGCGGCATCGCCGGCCAGCAGCCGTTCCGCCCTCTCCAGCGCCGCCGCGGGCGTGGCGGCGGCAGGGTCGGAGGCCGCGGTCGGCGCCGGCGGCGCGGCGCAGGCGGACAGCAGCAGCACCGCCGCCGCCGTCAGCGCCGGCAGCAGCGGGAGCGGCACGGCAGGCGCGCGGCGCCCGGCGACGGTCATGGTGAGGCCCCTTCCTCGACCCGGAAACAGGGGGCGAGCATCTGCCCCACTTGCGGCGGAACTGTGGCGGCTCAGCCGCAGCGCACGGACAGGATACGGCCGGTGCCGTCGACCTCGACGTTCAGGCGGTCGGGGCGGAAGTCCATGGTGTAGGCCATGCCCGGCTTCAGCACCCGGTGCGGCTGCGGCAGCGTGTCCTGGTTGATCTCGTCGGGGCCGGCGGTGCCGTGGACCAGGAAACGGCCGACCGCCCCGGCCAGCGCCTCGCCGTTGCAGGCAGCGAGGTCTCCCGGCGCCGGCGGCGGTTCGGCCGGGGGCGCCGCCACCGGGGTGCGGGCATCCTGGCCGGCCGAGCCCGGCGGCGGGGCGCAGGCGGCCAGCAGCGGCAGCAGGGCGACGGCGGCCACGGCGGCCGGCAGAGGGGTCAGGCGCATGGGCGGGTCTCCGGGGGTCAGCCGCAGGTGATCTGGCGGATGATGCCATCGTGGGACAGCGTCACCGTCAGCCGGTCGGGCTGGAAGGACAGGTCGGTGGGGGTGCCGGGGGCGACCACCCGATAGGGCTGCGGCAGATCCTGCACCGACACCTCGCCCTCCCCGGCCGGCCCCGGCACCAGCCGGCTGCCGGTGGAGGAGGCGAGGTCGGAGGCGCCGCAGCCGGCCAGGGCATCGGCCGAGGCGGTGGTCTGCGGCCGCTCCAGCGGCGGTTCCGGTTCCGGCGGCGCCGACGCGCAGGCCGTGAGGGCGAGCAGGGCGGCAGCGGCGGCGGTGAACGAAACGCAACGCATGGGCGGTGTCTCCTCCCGTCGGGGGTGTGGGTGAGCGGGCACGGCGGGCGCCGCGGCGGCGGTCAGCGGTCAGCGGTTCATGCGGGCGATGGTGGCGGTGGTGGAAAAGCCGTCCTCCAGCGCCGCCAGCATGACCCGGCCGCCGTAGGCCTGGACGATGTCGGCGCCGACCACGGTGGCGATGGTGTAGTCGGCGCCCTTCACCAGAACGTCCGGGCGCAGGGTGCGGATCAGCTCCAGCGGGGTGTCCTCGCCGAAGATCACCACCATGTCGACGCTGGCCAGCGAGCCGAGCACGGTGGCGCGCGCCGCCTCGCTCTGCACAGGCCGGGTCTCGCCCTTCAGGCGCTTGACCGAGGCGTCGGAATTCAGCCCCACCACCAGCCGGTCGCAGGCCGCCTTGGCCTGGGCCAGTAGCGAGACGTGGCCGGGGTGCAGCAGGTCGAAGCAGCCGTTGGTGAAGCCGACGCTCAGGCCGCGCGCCCGCCACTGCGCCACCTTCTCCGCCGCCGCCGGCAGCGGCAGCACCTTGGCCTCGTCTTCCTCCAGGTCCTGGCGGCGCAGGGTGTGGAGCAGCTCGTCCACATGCACCGCCGCCGTGCCGACCTTGCCGACCACGATGCCGGCCGCCACGTTGGCGAGCCGCGCCGCCTCCACCAGCGGGGCGCCGCAGGCCAGCGCCGCCGCCACCGTCGCCACCACCGTGTCGCCGGCGCCGGAAACGTCATAGACCTCCCGCGCCTGGGCCGGCAGGTGGGTGGGGGCGCCGTCGCGCGGCACCAGGGTCATGCCTTCCTGGCTGCGGGTGACCAGGATGATGTCGAGGCCGCAGCGCTCGATCAGGCGGCGGGCGGCGGCCTCGATCTCGGCATCGGTGCCGGTGGGCAGGCCGGCGGCCTCGGCCAGTTCCTTGCGGTTGGGGGTGACGACGGTGGCGCCGCGGTAGCGGTCCCAGTCCGCCCCCTTGGGGTCGACCACCACCGGCACCCCGGCCTCGCGCGCCAGGGTGATGAGGGCGGCGGTCACCCGCGCCGGCAGCACGCCCTTGCCGTAGTCCGACAGCACCAGGGCGCCGGCCTGGGCCATCTGCTCGCCGGCCGCCGCCAGCAGGCGGTCGAGGGACAGGTCGGCGACCGGGGCGAGGGTTTCCTCGTCGGCCCGCAGCAGCTGCTGGTTGCCGGCGACGAAGCGGGTCTTGATGGTGGTCTGGCGGCCGCGCGCCACCTGCAGCACCGGGTCGACCCGCGGCAGGGCGTCGATCAGCGTCGCCACCTCGCGCCCCGGCGCATCGTCGCCGACGCAGGTGAGGAAGGTGGCGGCGGCGCCCAGGCCCACCAGGTTGCGCACCACGTTGCCGGCGCCGCCCAGCATCGCCACCTCGCGCCGGATGCGCAGGACCGGGATCGGCCCTTCCGGCGAGATGCGGTCGACGTCGCCATAGACGAAACGGTCGAGCATGACGTCGCCGGCGCACAGCACGGTGGCGGCGGACAGGGCGGCGGCGCGGGCGGCAAGGGCGGACTGGTCGGTCATCGGGGCGATGGCTTCCGGGCAACGAGCGGCGACGGGGTCCGCCGCCGCCGGCCGCTCATCCGACAACGGAACGGAAATAGTGTATGGTCTTCGCCAGGCCGTCATCCAGCGGCACCGCCGGTTCCCAGCCCAGCAGGTCACGCGCGCGGGCGATGTCCGGGCGGCGCTGCTTGGGATCGTCGGCCGGCAGCGGCTTGTGAACCACCCGCGACCGCGAGCCGGTGAGGCGGATCACCGCTTCGGCCAGCTCCAGCATGGTGTACTCGCCCGGATTGCCCAGGTTCAAGGGTCCGATGACGCTGTCGTCGGTCTCCATCAGCCCCATCAGCCCGTTCACCAGGTCGTCGACGTAGCAGAACGACCGCGTCTGCAGGCCGTCGCCGTAGACCGTCAGGTCGTGCCCGCGCAGCGCCTGGCAGACGAAATTGGACACCACGCGGCCGTCGTCGGGGTGCATGCGGGGGCCGTAGGTGTTGAAGATGCGCGCCACCTTCACCCGCACGCCGTACTGCCGGTTGTAGTCGAAGAACAGCGTCTCCGCCGCCCGCTTGCCCTCGTCATAACACGCCCGCGTGCCGATGGGGTTGACGTTGCCCCAGTACCCTTCCGGCTGCGGATGCACCTCCGGGTCGCCGTAGACCTCGCTGGTGGAGGCCTGCAGGATCTTCGCCCCCTTGCGCTTGGCCAGCCCCAGCATGTTGATGGCGCCGTGGACGCTGGTCTTCATGGTCTGCACCGGGTCGGTCTGATAGTGGATTGGACTGGCCGGGCAGGCGAGGTTGTAGACCTGGTCGACCTCCACATACAGCGGGAAGGTCACGTCGTGGCGCATCAGCTCGAAGCGCGGGTCGTCCAGCAGGTGCGCCACGTTCATGCGCCGGCCGGTGTAGAAGTTGTCGACGCACAGCACCTCGTGACCGGCGGCGAGCAGCCGCTCGCACAGGTGGGAGCCGATGAAGCCGGCTCCGCCGGTCACCAGGACGCGAAGGCTTGGACGCATGCAGGTCTCCTTGTGGGGTGCGGGCCGCCGACGATGCTTCCGCGGGCGCGAAACATCCCTATAATAGCGGCACTTCCTGGGGTTGGATCGGGGGAACGGGGCGCATCATGCGGCCGCGCGAGGGAATCCAGGCCGAGCGCCTGTTGCTGGACGCCATCGACCGTCTGCGCCGCAAGGCCGGGGCCGGCCGGGCCGTCCACCTGCATCTGTCGCGGCTGCTGCCGGTCAACCGCCTGCCGGTGCGCATGCGGGTGGTGGCGCGCATGTTCAAGACGCTGGAAACCGGCCACGGCGCCAACGTCTACCGGCTGTCCAACGACGATCTGGTGATTCTCGGGCGCGACCTGCCGGCCAACGAGATCGACACCATCATCCACCGCGTTCGCTCCCTGTTTGAACACGATCCCGTCACATACGCGGGAAGCGGGTGGAACGATCCGAACGACCCCTTCGTCAGCTGGTACGACCTGATGACCGACTGGCGTAGCCTGTCCGATCAGGTGGCGCAGCTGGAGGAAGCGCGGCTGGTGCGCCTCGGCCGGCAGAACTCGGGCGGGCCGGTCAGCCCGTTCTCGTGGTCGTCGCCCAAGGAAGCCGGGCCGGAACCCATCACCCCGCGGTCGCTGGAACGGGTGCTGGCGGCCTTCGACAGTTTCGACCTGCTGCCCCACCTGCGCCGCCAGCCGGCCGTGCGCATCACCGAGGAACGGGTGGCGGAGATCGCCTTCGAGGAATTCTTCGTCTCCATCGGCCACCTCCAGCGCGGCCTGGCGCCCGATGTGGTGCTGACCGCCGACCGCTGGCTGTTCCAGGAATTCTCCCGCGCCCTCGACCAGCGGGTGCTGAGCCTGCTGGCCGCCAACCCGCTGGTGCGGCGGCCGGGCACGGTCAGCCTCAACCTCAACCTGGAAAGCACCCGCGACCGCGCCTTCGAGCGGCTGGTGGCGGCGCTCGGCCCCAAGCGGCTGGTGGTGGAGGTGCAGGTGATCGACGTCTTCGCCGACATCGCCGCCTATGAAGCCGCCCGCGACACCCTGCGCCGCGCCGGCCACAAGGTGCTGATCGACGGCTTAAGCCCCGTCACCCTGCGCCTGCTGGACGTGCGCCGGCTGGCGCCGGACTTCGCCAAGGTGCTGTGGAACGCCGATCTGGCGTCGGAGGAAACCGCCGACAAGACCGCCGCCTTCGCCGCCGAGGTCAAGGCGGTGGGGCCGGAACGGGTGGTGCTCGCCCGCTGCGACACCGAGGCGGCGGTGCTGTGGGGGCTGGAAAACGGCATCCGCGTCTTCCAGGGCCGCTTCATCGACGCCGTGCTCGGCACCGTCACCATGGATGCCTGCAAGGCCTCCGCCGACTGCAGCCTGAGCCAGTGCGCCGGCCGCCGCGCCGCCGTCGCCGGCAGCAGCCGCACCGCCTGCCCCAACCCGCCGGGGCTGGATGCCGTCCAGCGCTTCGCCGCCCCCGGCCGTCGCAAGTCTTCCCCGAAGACGGAGGCCGCCCCGTGAGCGCCCCGCCCGCCCCTGCCCCCTACGTCCATCCGCTGGGCGCCCCGCACGAGCGCATGCTGCTCGACGACCTGCGCCGGCTTGATGGCGACACCCGCGGCCGCACCCTCGCCACCCTGCGGCTGTCGGGCCTGCGGGCCGAATCGCGGCCCGACAGCTTCAACCGCGACATCGAGGAGGCCATGGCCCCCGCCGTCGCCGCCGGAGTGAAGACCTACTGGACCCGCGACGGCGACCTGATGGCGGTCTATGCCGACCGCACCTCGGCGGAGTTCGAGGCGGCGGTGGTGCGGGTGCGGTTCCTGCTCGGCAGCGATCCGCTGGCCGATGCCGCCGATCTGGTCGCCCGCCGCAGCTTCGCCGATCACTACGGCGACCTGCTGCGCGAGGCGGAAGACCGGGTCATCCGTCAGGCCGCCGACGACGTCGAGATCGTCGCCCGCAGCACCCTCGGCGGGCTGCGCCGGGCGCCGCAGGGCGAGCCGCTGACGCCGGGCGTGCTCGGCCGCATCGAAAGCATGCTCGCCAATGCCAGCCTGGCCAGCCACATCCGCCGTCAGGCGGTGGCGGTGATGGTGGGCGACGGGCGGCCGAGCGTGATGTTCACCGAGGTCTTCGTCTCCATCGCCGACCTGCGCGAGACGCTGATGCCGACCGTCGACCTCGCCTCCAACCCGTGGCTGTTCCAGCGCCTGACCCAGACGCTCGACCGCCGGGTGCTGGCGCTGCTGGCGCGGCGCGACGACCGCACCCTCGGCAAGGGGTTCAGCATCAACCTCAACGTCGCCTCCATCCTGTCGGACGAGTTCCTGGCCTTCGACGACGAGCTGGCGGCCGGCAGCCACGGCACGGTGGTGATCGAGCTGCGGGCGGAAGACATCTTCGCCGACCTCGCCGCCTATACCTTCGCCCGCGACTTCCTGCGCCAGCGCGGCTATCGCGTCTGCCTGGACGGGGTGACGTGGCGGTCGCTCGCCTACGTCGACCCCAAGCGGCTGGGGGCGGAACTGGTGAAACTGTCGTGGACGCCCGAACTGCCCAAGGTGCTGGCGAGCCCCCAGGGCGCCATCGCCCGCGAGGCGCTGCGCGCCATCCCGCCCGGCCGGCTGATCCTCGCCCGCTGCGACAGCGAGGAGGCGGTGGACTTCGGCCGCAGCCAGGACATCACCCTCTACCAGGGCAGGTTGATCGACACCTGGATGCGCGGCACCGTTCTCTTCTGAGGCGAAAGCCGCGCAAAATACCACATTGATCTACTCGGATACTTCCGGCGTATAGCGTCTGAAAACGCACCGCATCGCGCTCTGACGCCTGCCGGAGGGTCTCCGTGCCCCTGTCTGCCTTCCTTCCAGCCGCCGCCCTCGGGGTGGCGGGGCTCGCCGGTGGCGTGATCGCCGGCCTGTGGCCGCCCGCCCACGGGCCGGTGGCCGTGCTGCCGGCCGCCTTCGCCGCCGCCGTCACGGCGGTGGAGCCGGCCGGCGGCCAGGTGACGGCCGCCGCCGCCCTGCCCGGCCTGGTGGTGGCGCAGCCGGCGAACGGCGACGACGACGCGACCTTCCGCGCCGGCCTGCGGGCGGCGGGCGGCGTGCTGCTGCTCGACCCCGCCGGCCTGGCCGGCTGCGCGCCGCCGGTGCCGTGACGCTCCCCCTCCGCCGCCAGTCCCCCGATCCGATCCCCGATCCCCTGCCCGCGAGCCGACCATGACCGCCCTTGACCTGCTCCGCCGCCGCTATGCCGGCCTTCTCGTCCTTCTGCTGTGGCTGATGGTGCCGGTGGTGGCCGTGACCGCGCTGGTCGACGGCAATGCCTGGCTGCCGCCGGCGGTGGTGGCGCTGCTGACCGCCGCCGCCGTCACCCTGTGCTGGCGTGCCGATGCCACCGGCCCGGCCATGCGCCATACCTCCGCCGTCGCGCTGGCGATCATGCCGGCCCTGCTGGTGTGGAGCGCCCGCGGTCACGGCTGGCAGATCGACATGCACATGACCTTCTTCGCCGCCCTCGCCCTGTCGGCCGTATGGTGCGACTGGCGGGCGGTGGTGGTGACGGCCGGCACGGTGGCGGTGCATCACCTGCTGCTCAACCTGGTGCTGCCGGCGGTGGTGTTCCCCGGCGGCGGCGACATCGGCCGCGTGGTGATGCATGCCGCCGTGGTGGTGGTGCAGGCCGCCGCCCTGATGTGGCTGTGCGAGCAGATCCGCCGCGCCGTGCTGGAGGCCGGTGCCGCCGTCGCCCGCGCCGAAGCCGCCACCGCCGACGCTGAGCGTCTGGCCGCCGAGCAGCAGCGCCTGCGCCGCGAGCAGGAGATGGTGGCCGCCACCCTGGCCGACGCCACCGCCGCCTTCGACGCCGAAGTCACCCGCGCCGTGCAGGGCCTGACCACGGCGGCGCAGGCGCTGGAAGGCAGTTCCGACACCATGGCGCGGGCGGCCGAACACACCGCCGACCGCTCGCGCGGCGCCGCCGGCGATTCGCGGCAGGCGTCCGCCAACGTGCAGACCATGGCGGCGGCGGCCGACGAGCTGGCCGCCTCGGTCAGCGAGATCACCCGGCAGGTCTCACGCTCCACCGAGATCGCCGCCGCCGCCGCCGCCGAGGCCGCCCGCCTGTCGCAGACGGTGGCCGACCTGGACGCCGCCGCCAGCCGCATCGGCGACGTGGTGAAGCTGATCCAGGCAGTGGCCGACCAGACCAACCTGCTGGCGCTCAACGCCACCATCGAGGCGGCACGGGCCGGCGAGGCGGGCAAGGGCTTCGCCGTCGTCGCCAACGAGGTGAAGGCCCTGGCCCAGCAGACCACCCGCGCCACCGAGGACATCGCCGCCCAGATCGGCGGCGTGCAGCAGGTGACGCGCGAGGCGGTCGCGGCCATCGGCGGCATCGCCGACACCATCGGGGTGCTTGACGAGGTGGCCGCCACCATCGCCACCGCCGTCGAGCAGCAGGGGGCGGCAACGCGGGACATCGCCCGCCATGCCGAGGAGGCCGCCGTCAACACCCGCACCGCCGCCGGCGGCATCGACGACGTCAGCCGGGCCTCGGAAACCTCCCGCGGCGAGGCGGCCAAGGTGGCGGCGGCCGCCGAATCCCTCAGCACCCAGGCGGAGTCGCTGCGCCGCCTGGTGGACCAGTTCCTCGACCGGGTGCGGCTGCGGGCGGCGTGACCGGGCCGCAGCGGCGAGCAAGTGGCCCTTTCCCTCGTTGCGAATCAGTCGCATAGTCGCCGCCATGAGCCATTCGTCTCCCGCCATTGCCGTCGACGGCCTGACCAAGCGCTACGGCGCCGTCACCGCCGTCGACGGCCTCACCTTCTCGGTCCCCGCCGGCAGCACCGTCGCCCTCTTGGGCGGCAACGGGGCCGGCAAGACCACCACCATCTCCATGCTGCTCGGCTTGCTGCTGCCGACCGCCGGCAGCATCCGGGTGCTCGGCCACGACATGCTGGCCGACCGCCACCGGGTGCTGCCGCGCATGAACTTCTCCAGCCCCTATGTGGACCTGCCCCACCGCCTGACGGTGCGGGAGAACCTGATGGTCTATGCCCACCTCTACGGCCTGCGCGACCCGCGCGGCCGCATCGCCGAGCTGGCCCGCGACCTCGACATCGAACACCTGATGAAGCGGCCGTCGGGCAAGCTGTCGGCCGGGCAGAAGACCCGCGTGGCGCTGGCCAAGGCGCTGCTCAACGACCCCGCCCTGCTGCTGCTGGACGAGCCCACCGCCTCCCTCGACCCCGACACCGGCGACTGGGTCCGCACCTACCTCGGCGGCTATCAGAAGCGCACCGGCGCCACCCTGTTCCTCGCCAGCCACAACATGCAGGAGGTGGAGCGGCTGTGTGACGACGTGCTGATCATGAAGGGCGGCCGGGTGTTCGACCGTGGCGCCCCGGCGGCCCTGCTCGGCCGTTATGGCCGCGCCACGCTGGAGGACGTGTTCCTCGACATCGCCCGCGGGCGGGTCGAGGCACAGCCGGCCGAACCGCCCGAGCGTGATCCCAACCGCCCCGGCGGCGGCACCGCACCGGAGAGCCTGTCGGAATGACCCGTCCCCTGCCACACCCGTCCGCCCCGCCTGCCCCGCCGCCGGAGGACCAGGGCTTCAGCCCGATCCAGCGCCCCACCTCCGCCACCTTCGCCGGCCGGCGGGTGTTCGCGGTGGTGCTGCGGCACCTCTATGTCCTCCGGTCGTCGGTGCCGCGGCTGCTGGAACTGGCCTACTGGCCGACCATGCAGATGGTGCTGTGGGGCTTCATCACCATGTTCTTCATGCAGCATTCCAGCTGGGTGGCGCAGGCCTTCGGCGTGCTGCTGGCGGCGGTGCTGCTGTGGGACGTGATGTTCCGCGGCAACCTCGGCCTGTCCATCTCCTTCATGGAGGAGATGTGGTCGCGCAACCTCGGCCACCTGTTCGTCAGCCCGCTGCGGCCCTATGAACTGGTGGCGGCGATCATGACCATGAGCTTCATCCGCACCACCATCGGCCTGCTGCCGGCGGCGCTGCTGGCCATCTGGTTCTACGAGTACAACATCTTCGCCATGGGCCTGCCGCTGCTGACCTTCTTCGCCAACCTGCTGGTCAGCGGCTGGGCCATCGGGCTGGCAGTCAGCGCCCTGATCCTGCGCTACGGCCTGGGGGCGGAGAGCCTGGCATGGGTGGCGATCTTCGCCTTCGGGCCGGTCAGCGGCATCTATTACCCCATCGACGCCCTGCCCGGCTGGCTGCAGCCGGTGGCCTGGGCGCTGCCGCCGGCCTATGTGTTCGAGGGCATGCGGGCGGTGATGTTCGACGGCGTGTTCCGCTGGGACCTGTTCACCGGCGCGGTGGCCCTGAACGTGCTCTACCTGGGGCTGGCGGTGCTGCTGTTCCTGCGCACCTTCCGCACGGCGCGCCGCCTGGGCCTGCTGCTGAAC
Organism: Caenispirillum bisanense; assembly: GCF_039523075.1. Taxonomy (NCBI): domain Bacteria; kingdom Pseudomonadati; phylum Pseudomonadota; class Alphaproteobacteria; order Rhodospirillales; family Novispirillaceae; genus Caenispirillum; species Caenispirillum bisanense. Next base: position 12,173 of record NZ_BAAAEP010000022.1, on the reverse strand, counting down.
GTCGGCGAGTAGAAGCCGCCGCCTCAGCCGCCGTCGCTGTCGCCGCCCGATGGGGCGGCCGACGGCAGGGCCGGCAGGGTGAACAGCACGCTGGTGCCCTTGCCGGGCTGGCTGTCGACCCAGATGCGGCCGCCGTGACGTTCCACGATCTTGCGGCAGACGGCCAGCCCGATGCCGGTGCCGCCATAGCGGTCGCGGCGGTGCAGGCGCTGGAACAGGCCGAAGATGCGGTCGTGGTGACGGGCTTCGATGCCGATGCCGTTGTCGCTGACGCGGAAGGTCCAGAACGGCGAGGCGGCGTCGTCGCGCCAGGCGTCGATGCCGATGGCCGGCGGCCGGTCCTCGGCGCAGAACTTCAGGGCGTTGTCGATCAGGTTGCGCACCAGTTCCGCCACCTGACCGCGGTCGGCCTGCACCACCGGCAGGGCGCCGACGGTGACGGCGGCGGCGCAGTCGGCCATCTGCGGCTTCAGGCTGCGCAGCACCTCGGCCACCAGCGCCGCCATGTCCACCCGCGCCGGCACCGCCTCGCGCGAGCCGGCGCGGGCGTAGGTGCCGAGATCCTGCACCACCAGCCGCATGCGGCGGGCGCCGTCCATGGCGTGGTTCATGTAGTCCTGCTGCTCGTCGCTCAGGCTGCCTTCCAGGCTTTTCGCCAGCAGCTGGCAGAAGCTGACGACGCTGCGGGTCGGTTCCTGCAGGTCGTGGCTGGCGATGTGCAGGAACAGCTCCAGCTCGCGGTTGCTGCGCTCCAGCGCCCGCACCGACGCCTGCAGGTCGCGTTCCGCCCGCATGCGGTCGGTGATGTCGGTAACGACGCCGATCAGCCCCTGGCCCTCGGCGGGATCGGGCTCCGGCCCGGCCGCCGCCCCGGCGTCGCGGGTGGTGGCAAGGGTGAGGATGACGTCGCGCGGTTCCGCCTCCGGCCACGGCAGGCGGTCCATGACGCTGCGGGCGCCGCCGCCGCCGGCGGTCAGTTCCGCCTCCGCCGCCAGCAACCGGCGGGCGGTTTCCAGCGGGAACAGGTCGAACAGGGTGCGGCCGACGATGGCCTCGCGCGTGCGGCCGAGCATGGCGGCGAAGGCGCTGTTGACGAGGCCGTAGCGGCCATCGCCGCGGCGGTAGAACACTGGCGCAGGAATGGCGTCCAGCAGCGCCTGCTGGAACTCCAGCTGGGCCTTCAGCGCCGCCTCCGCCTGCACCTGTTCGGTGACGTCGCGGCAGGTGCCGCGCATGCCGGCGAAATCGCCGCTGTCGAGGTCATAGAACGGCAGGGCGCTGACCAGCATGTGGCGGGCCTGATCGCGGCGGGTGCGGAACACCGCCGGCACGTCGCGGAAGGCGCCGCGCCCGGCCAGCCGGGTGGCCACGGCGGGGTCGTCGCACAGGCTGGCGAAGGGGCGGTTCAGCACTTCCTCCGGCAGCAGCCCGAGCACGTCGAGCACCCGGCCGGAGATATAACTGAACCTTCCGTCAGGGTCGGTTTCCCAGATCCAGTCGGAGACCAGGCGGGTCAGGTCGTACAGGCGCTGCCGGGCATCCGGCTCGCCGTGACGGCCCGGCAGGCCCATCACCGCCTCCCGCCCAGGGGGCCGCTTTCGATCTCGCGCAGGGCCTTCAGGTAGTCCTGGTCGCGCTGCCACTGGCGCAGCACGCTTTGCGCCGCCAGGGTATCAATGCGGTCGAAGAAGGCCATGGCGGCCTCGTGGTCCTGCTTGAAGGTGCGGGCATTTTCCGGCCGCGCCTTGCGCGACAGCAGGAAGATGACGGAGAAATCCTTGCGCGGGAATCCCAGCGCCTTGCAGGTGATGGCCAGCCCCTCGCCGCCCGGTTCGAACAGCATGCGCTTGGCCAGCGGCTCGCGCATTTCGGCCAGCCGGGCGAGCAGGCTGACGAACAGCGACACCTCGCCGTCGTGCAGGGCGGAGATGAGCAGTTCCGGCGTGATGGCGCGGTGGCGGGCCAGGCGCTCGGCCAGCTTTTCCGACGGCCGCTCGCGGCCTTCCTCCACCGTGCGGGCGATGCCTTCGCGCGCCGCCCGCTCCATCAGGTCGTCGACCACCGCCGGCGGCAGGGCGAAGCGGTCGACGATGTAGGTGCGCAGCGCCGCCGATACCCACAGGAACATGCGCCGGGCGAGGTCTTCCGGCAGGTCGGCGCGGCGCAGGATGGGTTCCTGGAAGGTATCCACCCGGCGCGACTGTTCCACCAGGTATTCCATGGTGGCCTCGCCGATGGTGGCGTCCTTGTTCTGCAGCAGCTCGCGGATGACTTCCTGGCGGCCGGTCTGCACCAGCGCCTCCGACACCGCGGCGCTGACGTGGTAGCGGTTGGCGATGGCCAGCTGGTGTTCCAGGGTGCGGTTGCGGATAACCTCGATCAGGTCTTCGTCCTGCAGCACGCGGCTGCCGCGCAGGATGGGGAAGGCGACCTCGATCTCGTCGTTGGCGAGGAACACCAGCAGGTCGCGCGGCAGGTCGTCCTGGCTGGCGATGGCCTGCGCCACCTGACGGCGGACGCTGATCTCGATCTCGCGCAGGATGCGGCGCAGGATGTCGGCCATCAGGGCGCGTTCGCGGTCGGTGAGCACCCGCCCCTGCTCGGCGAACAGATCGCTGATGGTGGCCGCAAGGCGGGCGCGGGCGTCGGCGGATTTCTCCCGCGCCAGACGCAGCAATGCCGCCTCGTCGATGACCCCTGGTTGCGCCGGCAAGAACCCTGTTTCCCCCGTCCACCCGCCATGCGGCCGCCTGCGCGACCGCCGGACCCTGCAGCGCAGATGCTACACCAGGATAATCCGAATGATGAAGGGCAAAGTGGCGACAGGGCACCACTTTATGATGGTGTTTCCGAGACTTTAGTCCCGCGCCTGACTTTCGTCAGAAGCACCGGTCGACGGTCAGCCGTCGACGCGCACCACCACATCCACCCGCCGGATGCTGGTGCCTTCCGGCGCCTGCGGCACGGCGGTCAGCTGAACCTGCCCGAAGGGGATGTCCTCCAGCCGGCCGGAGCGCTCGTAAAAGAAGTGGTGGTGGTCGCTGGTGTTGGTGTCGAAGTACGACCGGCCGCTGTCGACCACGATTTCCCGCAGCAGGCCGGCGTCGGTGAACTGGTGCAGGGTGTTGTAGACCGTGGCCAGCGACACCCGGATGTCGGCGGTCAGCGCCATGGTGTGCAGCTGCTCGGCGGTCAGGTGGCGGTCGCCGTCCTCGAACAGCAGGCGCGCCAGGGCGATGCGCTGCCGCGTCGGCCGCAAGCCGGCGCCGCGCAGGCGGTCCATCAGGTTCCCGGGAACGCAGGTCATGGTCATGGGCAGCATGTCCGCAAGCCGAAATAACACCAGTTAAAACGTAACCTGTCGCGACACGGAAAGGAACAGCCAAGCGCACCACAGGGTTCCCGCCCCCGCCCGTGGATCGGGCGGCGGGCCGGACCCCGCGGCGCGGATGGCGATGTCAGTAACCGGTCATGATGCGCTCGACCAGTTCCTTCACGGTCGGGATGAAGCCGCCGTTGTAGAACGGGTCCTTGCCGAAGCGATAGGCGTTGTGGCCGGCGAACATCAGCTCGTTCTCCACGTCGCCGCCGTGGCCGATGTTCTGCAGCGTCTTCTGGATGCAGAAGCTGCGCGGATCGGCCGCCTTGCCGGTGGTGTAGTCGCCGTGCTGCGACCAGTTGGAGAAGTTGCAGGCCGACAGGCAGCCCATGCAGTCGATCTGATCCTTCAGGATCTTCGCCTGGCTGTCCGGGGTGACGAACACCAGGGTGCTGTCGGGGGTGCGCATGGCCTCGGTATAGCCGGCGGCCATCCACTGTTCCGCCCGTTCCTTGTCCTGCGGCTCGACGAACACCTCGCGGCCGCGGGCGCCGATGGCGAGCGCCGCCGTCAGCACGCCCTCGGGCTTGCGGACATAGGGGATCTGCCGTTCGGAACGGTCGACCAGATCCTGCAGGAAGTCGTTCTTCACCGCCGAGGAGTAGAACCCGGTCGGGCTGAAGCGGTGCAGCAGCACGTCGCCCGGCTGCAGCGTCAGCAGGCGGTGCTTCCACTCGTCGGAAATGGGGCTTTCCTTGGTCAGCAGCGGCCGGGTGCCGAACTGGAAGGCGATGGGCCCAAGCTCGGGGTTGCCGATCCAGTCCTCGAACTCGCTCAGCCACCACACGCCGCCGGCCATGAAGATGGGCACGTCGGGCACGTTCATGTCGCGCATGGCCTTGCGCAGCTCGGCAACGCGCGGATAGGGCGCCTGCGGCTCGCGCGGGTCTTCGCTGTTGGACAGGCCGTTGTGGCCGCCGGCCAGCCACGGGTCTTCATAGACCACGCCGCCGAGGAATTCCGGGTGCTTGTGGTAGCTGCGCTTCCACAGGGCGCGGAAGGCGCGGGCGGAGGACACGATCGGGTAGTAGTAGACGCCGTGCTTGACGGCGATCTCGGCCACCCGGTAGGGCATGCCGGCGCCGCAGGTGACGCCGTGGATGAGGCCCTTGGCCCCTTCCAGCACGCCTTCCAGCACCGGCTCGGCGCCGCCCATTTCCCACAGCACGTTCATGTGGATGCGGCCTTCGCCGTTGCTCATCTCATGCGCGACGCGGGCCTGGTTGATGCCGCCCTTGATGCCGAAGGCGATCAGCTCGTCATGGCGTTCCCGGCGGGTCTTGCCGTGGTAGACCATGGGCACGATGTTGCCGTGTTCGTCGTAGGAATCGGCATTGACGCCTGAAAACGTTCCCACGCCGCCGGCCGCCGCCCAGGCGCCGGAACTCCGGCCGGTGGACACCGCGACACCCTTGCCGCCTTCGACCAGCGGCAGGACTTCCTTCCCCGAGATGAGAATCGGCTCGATCGCCTTCACCCGACTATCCTCTTGACTGCTGACCCGCCGCCGGCCCCCGCGGGAGCACGCCGGCCCGTTCCATATGGGTCGGCGGGGCACCCGCCGAAACCACCCGTTCCGTCCGTATCAGCCGATGGCCGCCCCAATGCGCTGCGGCGCATCGGTAATCACGGCATCGACACCCCATTCGACCAGACGGCGGGCTTCACTTTCCCCGTTTACCGTCCAGACCACAACCTTGTACCCCGCCGCGCGCATCGCCGCTACCTGCTCGGCGGTCAGGGGAACGGCATCCACGTGCAGGGCGACGCACTCCAGCGCCGCCGCCCGCGCCTGCCAGTCCGCCGGCACCGCCTCCACCAGCAGGCCGCGCGGCACATCCGGCGCCGCCTCGCGGGCGGCTGCCAGCGACTCGTCGGCGAAGCTCGACAGCAGCACCGGCACCCGGTCGAGGTAGGGCTGCACCGCCGCCGCCGTCACCGCCGCGGTTTCCCGCTCGCGGCCCGGGCAGGGCTTGATTTCCAGGTTGGCCCCCATGCCGAGGTCGGCCAGCAGATCGAGCGTCTCTTCCAGCGTCGGCACCGGCTCGCCGCGGAAATCCGGCGAGAACCAGCCGCCGGCATCCAGGGCGCCGACCACATCCAGCGGCGCATCGACCATGGGGCCGCTGCCGTCGGTGGTGCGGTCCAGCGTGTCGTCGTGGAAGATCACCGGCCGCCCGTCGGCGGTCAGCTTGACGTCGCATTCGATCCACGTCGCGCCTTCCTCACGCGCCCGCCGGAAGGCGGCCAGCGTGTTTTCCGGCGCCGCCGCCGAGGCACCCCGATGGGCGATCACCCGCGGCAGGACGAAGGACAGTTCGGGCATGGAACGCTCCCTGGCGAGAAGCGGCGGCGGCCAGGCCCCGGTTGCCCGAGGCCCGGCCGTCGCCGACGCGGCCTTATTCGGCCGACTGCTTCTCATCGTCCCCGCTGATGTCGCGGCCGGTTTCCTGGTCAACCTGCTTCATGGACAGCTTGACCTTGCCGCGATCATCGAAGCCGAGGCACTTCACCTTGACCATGTCGCCGACCTTGACGACGTCGCCGGTGTTCTTCACCCGGTGCGGCGCCAGCTCGGAGATGTGGACGAGGCCGTCGCGCGAACCGAGGAAGTTCACGAAGGCGCCGAAGTCCATGATCTTGACCACCTTGCCGGTGTAGATCGCGTTCAGTTCCGGCTCGGCCACGATGCCCTTGATCCAGGCGACGGCGCGATCGGTGTTCTCCGGGTTGGCGGAGGCGATCTTGATGGTGCCGTCGTCCTCGATGTCGATCTTGGTGCCGGTCTGCTCGGTGATCTCGCGGATCACCTTGCCGCCGGAGCCGATGACGTCGCGGATCTTGGACGGGTTGATGGTGATGGTGGTGATGCGCGGCGCATTGGCCGCCACCGAGTCGCGGGCGCCGGTCAGGGCCGCGGCCATCTCGCCCAGGATGTGCAGGCGGCCGTCGCGCGCCTGGCGCAGGGCGACCTCCATGATCTCCTTGGTGATGGACGTGATCTTGATGTCCATCTGCAGCGAGGTGACGCCCTGTTCGGTGCCGGCCACCTTGAAGTCCATGTCGCCCAGGTGATCTTCGTCACCCAGGATGTCGGACAGCACGGCGAAGCCGTCGTCTTCCTTGATCAGGCCCATGGCGATGCCGGCCACCGGACGGGCCAGCGGCACGCCGGCGTCCATGAGGGCGAGCGAAGCGCCGCAGACCGTCGCCATGGACGACGAGCCGTTGGATTCGGTGATCTCCGACACCACGCGCAGGGTGTAGGGGAAGTCTTCCTTCTTCGGCAGCAGCGGCCGCACGGCGCGCCAGGCCAGCTTGCCGTGGCCGATTTCGCGGCGGCCCGGGCTGCCCATGCGGCCGGTCTCGCCCACCGAGTACGGCGGGAAGTTGTAGTGCAGCAGGAAGTGTTCGCGGTATTCGCCTTCCAGCGCGTCGATGATCTGCTCGTCCTGGCCGGTGCCCAGGGTGACGGTGACCATCGCCTGGGTTTCGCCGCGGGTGAACAGGGCCGAGCCGTGGGCGCGCGGCAGGAAGCCGACTTCCGACTCGATCTTGCGCACGGTCTTGGTGTCGCGGCCGTCGATGCGGGTGCCGGTTTCAAGCACGGCGCGGCGCATGACTTCCGACTCGACTTCCTTGAACACCTTGCCGGCGACGGCCAGCTCGGCATCGTTGTCGGCCAGCGAGGCGACGAACTTTTCCTTGATCGCCGACAGGGCGTTGTGGCGCTCGGTCTTGGCGATGATCTTGTAGGCGGCCTTGATCTCGTCGCGCAGGGCGCCGAGCTTGTCCTTCACCACGGCGAACTCGGGCGCCACCGGGTCGATGCTGCGCGGTTCCTTGGCGCAGGCCCGCGCCATCTCGATGATCGCCTTGATCACCGGCTGGAAGCTGTCGTGGCCGAAGGTGACGGCGCCGAGCATGATGTCTTCCGACAGCTCGCTCGCCTGGCTCTCGACCATCAGCACGCCCTGGATGGTGCCGGCGACCACGAGATCGAGCGCCGTTTCCTTCATCTGGTCGGAGGTCGGGTTCAGCACGTACTGGCCGTCGATGTAGCCCACGCGGGCGGCGCCGATGGGGCCGAGGAACGGCAGGCCGGAAATGGTCAGCGCGGCCGAGGCGGCGATCATCGCCACGATGTCGGGGTCGTTCTCCAGGTCGTGCGACAGCACGGTGGCGACCACCTGGGTCTCGTTGCGGTAGCCTTCGGCGAACAGCGGACGGATCGGACGGTCGATCAGGCGGGAGACCAGCGTCTCCTTCTCCGACGGACGGCCTTCACGCTTGAAGAAGCCGCCGGGGATCTTGCCCGCGGCGAAGGTCTTCTCCTGGTAGTTCACGGTCAGCGGGAAGAAATCGAAGTTGGACTTCTGTTTCGAACCGACCGCCGTGGCGAGCACCGTGGTGTCGCCGTAGGTCACCAGCACGGCGCCGTCGGCCTGACGGGCGATCTTGCCGGTTTCCAGCACCAGCGTACGACCGCCCCACTCGATTTCCTTGCGGAACACGTTGAACATGGACATTGAAACTTCCTCTGGATCTGGACCGGCGCCGGATTGCGCACCCCGCCAGCCGCCTTTCGGCCGGCCGAGCTGTCAGTCCACGGACATGGTCGGCACCTGATGCCGTCACCGGGTAACGCCGCAACCGCCGCAATGGTGTGCCGCGCGGCGGCGCGTGACCGAACGATGGCGCGCGGAGGGCCCGAAACCCGCGGTGCGGGGAGTAAGGATCGGGTGCCGCAAAGTCACCGCCGGCATGCCCGCCGGACGGTGACGGCCCGCCCCGGAGAACCGGAAGCGGGCCGTGCCTGGTATGCGATGATCAGCGGCGGATGCCGAGGCGCTCGATGAGCGATTCGTAGCGGGCCACTTCCTTCCGCTTCACGTAGTCGAGCATGCGGCGACGCTGACCGACCAGGATGAGAAGGCCACGACGGGAGTGCGTGTCCTTCTTGTGCGCCTTCAGGTGCTCGGTCAGGTTCTTGATCCGCTCGGTCAGGATCGCGATCTGCACTTCCGGCGAACCGGTGTCGCCCGGCTTCGGGGCGTATTCGGCGATCAGTTCCTGCTTGCGCTCGGCAGTAATCGACATCGGCTTACCTTTCACTTTGCGAGTTGATGACGCGGACCGGGCGGACCTCGCCGCCTTCGATCCTGGCCAGAGCCACCACACGTTCCCCGCACATGGCGCGCACCGTGATACCGGCAACGACGCCTTGAACCGAGGAACGCCGAACGACGGGCAGCACCGGAATGGGCTGTCCGTGCGTCAGGCGCTCGGCCTCCACTTCCGTCAGGGCCAGAGCCGGGATGTCGTCCAGCGCGGTCGCGACGGGAAGCAGGAAGTCGGATGACGCGGCACTATGACCGAGGGGGTCCAAGTTATCCAGCGAAATCGCGTTATCTTCCGTGAACGGGCCACAGGCGGTACGGCGCAGCGCCGCCACGTGACCGACGGTGCCAAGGGCGCGGGAAAGATCGCGCGCGAGGCTCCGCATGTAGGCGCCCTTGCCGCTGACGACGCGGAATTCCGCATGGTCGGCATCGGGCATGGCCAGCAGCGAGAAGTCGCGGATGAGGATGCGGCGGGCCTTCAGCTCCACCTCCTCGTCGCGGCGGGCGAGGTCGTAGGCGCGGCGGCCCTCCACCTTGACGGCGGAGAACTTGGGCGGCACCTGCTCGATCTCGCCGATGAAGGCCGGCAGGGCGGCCTCGATCTGCTCCCGCGTTGGCCGCACGTCGGAGGTGGCGGTGACCTCGCCCTCGCGGTCGTCGGTGGAGCGTTCCTCGCCCCAGCGCACGGTCAGCGCGTAGGTCTTGCTGCCGTCCATGACGTAGGCGACGGTCTTGGTCGCCTCGCCCAGCGCGATGGGCAGCACGCCCGACGCCAGCGGATCGAGCGTGCCGCCATGACCGACCTTGGCGGCGTCCAGCACCCGGCGGACGCGCGACACCACCGCCGTCGACGTCATGCCGACCGGCTTGTCGACGGCCAGCCAGCCGTCGATGGGCTGGCCGCGACGCTTACGCCCCATGCCGGTCCCCGGAGTCGCGGCGGGCAGCGCCGTCGTCTTCGTCGTCTTCGTCGTCGAGGTCTTCGTCTTCGTCGAGGTCGTCGTCGTCCGCCGCCTGGGCGCCGGCGTCGAGGTCTTCGTCTTCGTCCTCGTCGTCCTCGTCCGCGAAGCCCTCTTCATAGGGGTCGGGGCGGTCGAGGTCGCGCACCACCTGCGGGCTGTGCAGCAGCAGGTTGATGTGCTGCGCCTCGTCGAAGCTTTCGTCGGGCTGGAAGAACAGGTTGGGCACGTACTTCATCCGCACCTGCCGCGCCAGTTCGTGGCGCAGGTGGGGGGCGAGGCGCTTGAGGGCCTGCAGCGCCGGCTTGGGGTCGCCGCCGCCGAGCGGGGTGATGAAGGCAGTGCAGTTGCGCAGGTCGGGGCTGACGCGCACCTCGGTCACGGTCACCGGGCGGTCGAGGCCAGCGTTGCCGAAATCGCCGCGCTCCAGCGCCCAGGCAAGGGCGTGGCGGATTTCCTCGCCGACCCGCAGCTGGCGCTGGCTGGGCGGTTTGCCGCGCGCTCTGGTCATGGCTTGAACGTCCTTTCAGTACGGGAAGAAGGGCCGAATGCGGTGAAGCCCGGCGGGGCCGGGCTTCACACTCAACCGGGTCGTGGAAGCGGGCCTTACAGCTCCGCCGCCACTTCCTCCATCTCGAAGCACTCGATGAGGTCGCCTTCCTTGATGTCGTCGTAGTTGGCGAACGACATGCCGCACTCGAAGCCCTCGCGCACCTCGCGGACGTCGTCCTTGAAGCGCTTGAGCTGGCCCAGCTCGCCTTCGTGGATCACCACATCGTCGCGCAGCAGGCGGACCTTGCAGCCGCGCTTGATGATGCCTTCGGTGACCATACAGCCGGCGACCTTGCCCACCTTGGTGATGTTGTACACCTGGCGGATCTGGGCGTAGCCGATGAACTTCTCGCGGAAGGTCGGCTCCAGCAGGCCGGTGAGGGCCCGGCGGATGTCTTCCGCCACGTCGTAGATGATCGAGTAGTAGCGGATCTCCACCCCGTCACGCCGCGACAGCTCGCGGGCCTGCGGGTTGGCGCGGACGTTGAAGCCGATGACCAGCGCTTCCGACGCCTTGGCAAGGGTGATGTCGGACTCGTTGATGCCGCCGACGGCCGAGTGCAGCACGCGCACCTTGACCTCTTCGGTCGACAGCTTCTCCAGCGTGCCGACGATGGCTTCGACCGAACCCTGCACGTCGGCCTTGATGACCACCGGCAGTTCCTTGGCCTCGCCCGCCTTGATCTTGGCGAACATCTGTTCCATCGAGCCGCGCGCCGACTTGACGGCCAGCGCCTCGCGTTCCTTGCGCTGGCGGTAGCTGGCGACGTCGCGGGCCTTGGCTTCGTCCTCGACGACGCTGAAGTCGTCACCGGCCTGCGGCGTGCCCTGGAAGCCCAGCACCTCCACCGGGAAGGCCGGACCGGCTTCCTCGACGCGGTTGCCGCGGTCGTCGATCATGGCGCGCACGCGGCCCCACTCGGTGCCGGCGACGAAGATGTCGCCCACCTTCAGGGTGCCGCGACGGATGAGGACAGTGGCGACGGAGCCGCGGCCCTTTTCCATCTTGGCCTCGACCACGGTGCCTTCGGCCATGCGGTTCGGGTTGGCCTTGAGGTCCAGGATTTCCGACTGCAGGAGGATGGCCTCCTCCAGCTTCTCCAGGTTCAGGCGCTTCTTGGCCGAGACCTCGATGGACAGCACGTCGCCGCCCATCTCTTCCACCACCAGCTCGTGGTTGAGCAGTTCCTGGCGGATGCGGTCCGGGTTGGCGCCCGGCTTGTCCATCTTGTTGATGGCCACCACCACCGGCACCTCGGCGGCGCGGGCGTGGCGGATGGCTTCGATGGTCTGCGGCATGATGCCGTCATCGGCCGCCACCACCAGCACGACGATGTCGGTCACCTTGGCACCGCGGGAGCGCATGGCGGTGAACGCCTCGTGGCCCGGGGTGTCGATGAAGGTGATCTTGTCGCCCGACTGTAGGGTGACCTGATAGGCACCGATGTGCTGGGTGATGCCGCCGGCTTCCGACGACACCACGTCGGTTTCGCGCAGGGCGTCGAGCAGCGAGGTCTTGCCGTGGTCGACGTGACCCATGACGGTGACCACCGGCGGGCGCGAGACCAGTTCGTCGACGTTGTCGTCGCCGCCGCCCAGGCCTTCCAGCACGTCGGCTTCCGACACGCGGCGGGCGCTGTGGCCGAATTCCGCCACCACCAGTTCGGCGGTATCGGCGTCGATCGGCTGGTTGATGGTCGCCATGACGCCCATCTTCATCAGCGTCTTGATGACGTTGGGCGCGCGCTCGGCCATGCGGTTGGCGAGTTCCTGCACGGTGATCGTCTCGGGGATGATCACCTCGCGGACCTGCTTCTCGGTCGGCTGGCTGAAGCCCTGCTGCTTGCGGCGCTCCTTCTGCGCCGCGCGCCGCATGGCGGCGACGGAGCGGCCGCGGGGACCGCGTTCCTCGTCGTCGAGCGCCGCCGAAATGGTCAGCTTGCCGCGCCGCTTGCCGGCATCGGTCGCCTTGGGCGCCGTCACCTTGCGAGCGGGCACGCCGCCCTTCGGGGCAGCGCCGGCACCACCGCCGGCACCGGGACGGCGCGGACGGTCCTCGTCCTCGTCGTCGGTACGGGCGGCCGGCGGACGCACCGCGGGGCGGTCTTCCGGGCGGGCCGGAGCGGCCGCCGGACGGGCGCCGGGGGCAGCCGCGGCCGG